>WLLM01000073.1 GCA_009700715.1 Actinomycetota bacterium | reverse complement strand
GTACAACTAAGGCTCGCATCCCTAGATAAATATCTAGAATAAAGATTGCGGGCCAAGACAGGAGAAATGTGTCAAAGGTCCGCGTACATGAGTTGGCAAAACAACTCGGTATGGAGAGCAAGGTTGTCCTTGCAAAACTCCAAGAAATGGGCGAATTCGTCCGCTCAGCATCATCAACTGTAGAAGCGCCCGTTGTGCGCAAGCTCATCGAGATGTATCCCGATGCCAAGCCAGTTTCCGATGCGAAGCCAGTTAAGAAAGCAGCAGCCAAGAAGACCGCTGCCAAGAAAACTGCAGAAGTTAACCCCGAACTTGCCGCTGAACTTGCCGCCGAACTCGGCGTTGATTTAGCAGCGCTTAAAGCATCGCGCGCCGAAAGCGCTGCGCAGGCTGCACCAACTCCAACTCCTACTGCCGATGCAGAAACTCCTGCAGCAGAAAGTAAGCCCGCGACGCCACGTCCCGGAAATAATCCATTCTCAACTGCAGGTGGAACAACTCCAAACGTTCCACGTCCACCACGTCCCGGAAATAATCCATTCTCAACGGGCGGTGCAGTTCCACGTCCACCACAACGTCCCGCAGGTGCACCAGGTGCACGTCCCGGAATGTCAGGACCGCGTCCTGGTTCAGTACGTCCAGGTTTTGCAGCGCGACCAAATACACCACGTCCAGCAGGTGCGGGTGGTCCCGGAAATTATCAATCACGTCCCGGTGGTGCAGGTGCATCTTCTGGTCCATATCGTTCAACTGGTCCATCAACTGGTGCACCAACTACTGGTGGTCCACAACGTCCAGGTGGCGGTCCTAATCGCGGCCCAGGTCGTGGCGGCGCTGCAGGTGCATTTGGAAAAAATGCCAGCAAGAGCAGCAAGCGCAAACCAAAATCAAGAAAAGCGTTACGCGATGAATTCGACAATATGCAAGCGCCACAATTGGGTGGCGCAGTTATTCCGCACGGAGATGGCAAAACTCAAATCCGTATGCGTCGCGGTTCAACTCTGGCAGATTTCGCTGAAAAGATTGGTGCAGATGCAGCAGCGCTAGTTGCAGCGCTATTCCACTTAGGTGAAATGGTTACAGCAACTCAATCTGTTGATGCTGATACTTTTGAAATTCTCGGTGCGCAGCTTGGATATGTAATCCAAATTGTTAGCCCTGAAGATGAAGACCGCGAACTCTTGCAAGATTTCGATATCGATCTTGCGCAAGAACTTGAAGATCTCGATGCCGATCTCTTGGTCGCACGCCCACCAGTAGTAACTGTTATGGGCCACGTTGATCACGGTAAGACCAGTTTGCTCGATGCGATCCGTAAATCTGAGGTCCTAAAGACTGAGGCCGGCGGAATTACTCAGCACATCGGTGCTTACCAAATCCATCATGATCACGATGGCGTAAACCGCGCGATTACCTTTATCGATACACCAGGTCACGAAGCCTTTACCGCTATGCGTGCTCGTGGTGCCAAGGTCACAGATATCGCAGTACTCGTTGTTGCAGCTGACGACGGCATCATGCCGCAGACAATTGAAGCGTTAAACCACGCTCAAGCCGCAGATGTTCCAATTGTTGTCGCAGTTAACAAGGTTGATAAAGAAGGCGCGAACCCAGATAAGGTCCGCCAGCAATTGACTGAGTACAACTTGATCGCTGAAGAGTACGGCGGAGAAACTCTCTTCGTAAATGTCTCGGCTAAATCTGGCGTTGGCGTAAACGAACTTATTGATGCAATTCTGCTTACTGCAGATGCAGCAATCGATCTTCGCGCAGTTGCCGAAGATGATGCACGCGGTGTTGCAATTGAAGCTCACCTCGATCGCGGTCGCGGACCAGTTGCCACAGTTCTTGTGCAACGCGGAACGCTCAAAATCGGTGATGCAATTGTTGCTGGTGGATCATTCGGTCGCGTCCGTGCGATGCTTGATGAGCACGGAGAAAATGTGGAAACCGCCGGACCATCACGTCCTGTTCAGGTTCTTGGATTCACATCTGTTCCAAGTGCAGGAGATACCTTCTTAGTTGCAGATGAAGACCGTACTGCTCGCCAGATCGCTGAAAAGCGTCAGGCGGCAGAACGTAATGCGCAACTTGCTAAGGCGCGCAAGAAGGTTTCACTTGAAGACTTTATGGAACAGTCCAAAGTCTCAACACTTAACCTCATCCTTAAGGGTGACGTATCAGGTTCTGTGGAAGCTCTCGAAGATGCACTCATGCAGCTCGATGTCGGTGCTGAAGTAGATCTTCGCGTTATCCACCGTGGCGTTGGTGCAATCACTAAGTCCGATATCACTTTGGCATCAGCATCGACTGCTGTAGTTATTGGCTTTAACGTTAAGCCAGAACCGCAAACAGCGATCTTTGCTGATCAAGAAGGCGTAGAAGTTCGCTTCTACTCAGTTATCTACAATGCAATTGAAGAGATCGAACTTTCTCTTAAGGGCTTGCTCAAGCCAGAGTACGAAGAAATCGTTCTCGGTAATGCAGAAGTCCGCGAGATCTTTAAATCTTCAAAGGCCGGCAATATCGCAGGTTCCATCGTTCGTGATGGTTCGATCAAGCGAAATGCCAAAGCACGCATCATGCGCGGTACCGAAATCGTCGTCGATGACCTCACCATTGATTCGCTCAAGCGCTTCAAGGACGATGCCAACGAAGTTAAAGAAGGCTTCGAGTGCGGTATTGGTCTTGGCAATATGAAGGATCTGCAAATCGGAGACACCATTCAGGTCTTTGAGATGCGCGAGAAGAAGCGCGCATAACAATGGGCCAATCACATCGCACCCAGAAGGTTGCCGATCGCATCAAAGTGGTAGTGGCGCAGCTGCTTGAGACGAAGATCAAAGATCCTCGTCTCGGCTTCGTCACTGTCACAGATGCGCGCGTTACCGGCGATCTGCAAAACGCTTCGATCTTCTATACCGTTTTTGGTGATGAAGAACAGCGCGCAGCCACTGCTGCTGCTTTGGAGAGCGCAAAAGGTGTAATCCGTAGCGCTGTCGGTCGTGATCTGCAGACTCGTATTACTCCAACTATCGAATTCTTTGAAGATGGCCTTCCGGAATCTGCAAAAGCACTTGATTCACTTTTAGATAAAGTGCATGTGCTAGATGCTGAAGTGGCACAACTTCGCAAGAACGCGACATTTGCTGGGGGAGAAGATCCCTATAAAGCGCCAAAAGTTATTGAAGATTAAATCCAAATAATGGATGGCTTCTTAGTCGTAGATAAAGCACCTGCCATGACTAGCCATGACGTTGTGGCGGTTGCGCGCAAAGCCCTTGGCACTCGAAAAGTTGGCCATGCCGGCACCTTAGATCCAATGGCGACAGGAGTTTTAGTTCTCGGATTCGGAAATGGAACTCGCTTGTTGCAGTACATCACCGATGGTGACAAGTCATACGTTGCAACAGTTGTACTAGGCGCAGCAACAATTACCGATGATCAAGAAGGCGAAGTTATCTCCGAAGCAGATGCATCGACAATCTCTGACGAAGAAATTAAAGCCGGTCTTGCCAAAATGGTCGGTGAGATTCAACAACGCCCTAGCTCTGTTTCAGCGGTAAAAGTAGCCGGTGAACGTGCTTACGATCGCGTACGCGCTGGCGAAGTCTTTGAACTCGCGGCGCGCACAATCACAATCTCATCTTTAGAAATCTTAGATATTCGTCGTGCAGGTACACGAATTGAAATAGATATTGATGTCACCTGCTCTGCCGGAACGTTTATCCGTGCAATCGCACGCGATCTCGGAAATGATCTAGAAGTTGGCGGCCATCTCTCTGCACTGCGTCGCACCAGGGTTGCTGGTTTTTCCCTGGATCAAGCCATCTCATTTGAAGCACTTAAGAGCCAGGAGTTCACCGCGTTGGAAATTGCGGATGTGGCACGTCAAACTTTTCCGGTTCGCGAACTAGCGCTCGATGAAGTCGCGGAACTCTCATTTGGAAGACCGTTAACTTCGAACGCCGGAGAAGATATTTTTGCGGCGCTCTCACCAGATAACCGCCTGATCGCCTTGTTAAAGAACGAGTCGGGCAAGGCTAAGCCGATCGCAGTTTTTGCAGCGGCGAATTAATTCAGAGATAATAGGCAGATGAGTTCTGGAAGCGTCGTCGTAATTGGCGTCTTCGATGGTGTGCACAAAGGCCACCAACTGCTTCTTAATCGCGCCAAAGAGATCGCAGATGGACGCTCGATTATCGCGCTTACTTTTGATCCCCATCCGATGCAAGTATTTGCTCCTGATCGTGCGCCAACGATGCTGACAACCTTGGCCGATCGAGTTGAGTTACTAAAAATCCATAACGCGGACCAGGTTGCGGTACTTAAATTCAATGAAAAATTTGCGGCGATGTCTCCAGATGATTTCGTTAAAGATGTCTTGGTGGGGCAGTTAAGCGTTTCCACCGTGATTGTTGGCAAGAATTTTACTTATGGACATAAGGCAGCGGGCAATATTGACTCGCTAATTAAAGATAGTCTGAAATTTAACTTCACTGTAGATGTACAGGATTTGAAGTCTGAAGAAAGTGAAGTTGTTTCTTCATCACGTATTCGAAAATTAGTTATCGAAGGAAAGGTTGAAGAAGCGCGCACCTTACTTTCGCGCCCACATCGCCTGGATGGAATTGTTGTACACGGTGAAAAGCGCGGTCGCGAGATCGGTTACCCAACCGCGAATCTTGGAAATATTGACGGCCAAACAATTCCAGCAGATGGCGTTTATGCAGGTTGGTTAACAGTCGGAATCAATTATTGGCCAGCTGCAATCTCAATCGGCACTAATCCAACTTTTGAAGGCGTTCGCGGACGACAAGTTGAGGCATACGCACTTGATCAAGAAGGCCTAGATCTTTATGACAAGAACGCCTCAATTGAATTTGGCTGGCGCCTGCGCGATACCTTGAAATTCGATGGCCTCGAGCCGCTTCTTGCGCAGATGAAGTTGGATTGCGATCGCGCTCGTGCGCTTACCGAGGGCTAGATCGCTCGATTTCCGTTATCCACAGCCCCGCTGGTAACCTTGCCCCTGTCCAACGATCAAAGTGAGTGACCGTGTATCAAACCGGTCGCCGTCGTGGCGGTAACTAAGAGGAGTCCAGAAATGGCGTTAACACCAGAAGTAAAGAAAGAAATCATTGCAAAGTACGGCTCATCAGCTACCGACACCGGAAGCCCAGAGGCACAGGTTGCTTTGCTCTCACGTCGTATTGAAGATATCACTACACATTTGAAGACCAACCCACACGATCACCACAACCGTCGCGGTCTGTTGTTGCTCGTAGGTCAGC
>WLLM01000072.1 GCA_009700715.1 Actinomycetota bacterium | reverse complement strand
GCAATATCTGCTTCGTTGAAAGCAGTTTTTGCAATATTGCTATGTTCCATCTCATCATCAATAGAAGTAAGAGTTCCGCTAGCGAGCATTCCTTCTAAAACCCAGAGTGCACCGACGCCCGAGCCTGTTCCGATTTCAACAACTGATTGAGCAGAGAGATTATGAGCCAAATGTTTTAGATAAGCGCCAGCCCCAGAAGTTGCATCTGTTACGCCAATTTCCTCACCGCGGGCACGTGCGGATTTCTTAACCTCGTCTTCAGAGATAAAGCTTTCGGCGTAAGAGTGTGGATCGATAATCATGAGAGAGATGTTAGCCATTCGATAAGCAAACGCACGCCGAATCCCGTGCCGCCTTTGGGGTTTTCTCCAGAATCACTTTCGCTGCGCCCTACTCCTGCAATATCAAAGTGAACCCAAGTGTGATCTTCGACAAAACGCTCAAGAAATAGCGCCGCAGTAACCGATCCTGCACTGAAGCGCTTCTTGCCAGAGACGTGGCTCAAATCTGCAATTGGACTTTCCAGCGCTTCTTGATAATCATCAACTAGCGGCATATGCCAGACGCGATCGCCAGTTCTTTCTCCTGCTTCAGAAAAACTCTTCGCTACTTTTTCATTTCGTGTGTACATCGCTCCGTATTGGCGACCAACGCCAAGCGTTGCAGCGCCTGTAAGGGTGGCGATATCAATTAAATAATCTGGTTCGAGATTCTTGACCGCGTAAGCCAAACCATCGGCCAGCACCAGCCGTCCTTCTGCATCAGTATCAAGTACTTCAACGGTTTTTCCGCCGTATTGAGTGATGACATCGCTCGGGCGTTGTGAAGTTCCAGATAAAGCATTTTCAGCAAGCATCATCAAAACGGTGACATGAACTTGTGGTTGAAAATATGGAAGTGTGGAAATGGCACCGAGGGCAGCGGCAGAACCTGCCATATCTGACTTCATGGGCGCCATGATTTCGTAAGGCCGCTTTAGCGATACACCGCCGGTGTCGTAAGTGATTCCTTTTCCGACAATAACTACATGCGGAAGAATTCCAGCCGATTTCTTCTTACCTCGCGGATGATAAGTAATCTCTACAAATCGCGGGCCAGGTTTTGGCGATGAATTACCGACGGCACGGAGTCCACCAAATTCAGCAAGATCTTTACCTGATAAAACTCTTATTTCTAAACCAGTTTCGCCAGCAATCTTTACCGCTTCATCAGCTAACCAAAGTGGTGTTTTGATATTTGCAGGCGTGTGAATCAGATCTCGAGTTTGAGATACAGCGTTTGCAATCACCGATGCGCTTTCAATAACCTCGGGCTTATCCGTAGCAAAGAGAAATAGTGGAATCTCTTGTGCTGGCCCAGTCTTTTGTGTCCAAATGTATGCGCCAAGCTGAACTGAAATTGCAAATGATTTTAACTGCTCATGGTTGGAAACGCAGAGCGATGCAATTGTCCGCGCTTTGCCGCGAGCCTTTCGACCCAGTGCGGCACCAGCCTGACGAATCGCATAATTAGTTTCATCGCCAAGTCCGACTAACAGAATTCGATCGGCGGAGAATTGATCGGCTGCGACAGGGATTTCAAATATTTCGCCAGATTTTCCAGTTGCTGAAAAAAATGACAGCTCATCGTGAAGATTGATCTCAAAGGTTTCTTCTAATTTCTTGATCAGCGAGGCGTTAGCTGGGAAATTGAATTCAGTTTTTTCATCCGCGGTTACTTGCGTAAAACCAATTGCGATCGCTTGAGCATCAGCGAGCGCATCCTGAAATGTTTTTGGGTCTACAGCGATTGGCTGAAGCACAAGGGTGGCTTACTTCTTGATAAGTGCTACAGCTGCTTCGAGGGCGGCGCTGAGGTTATTTGCTTCTTGCGCATTGAGTTCGACGACTAGGCGTCCGCCACCTTCGAGAGGAATTCGCATAACCAGTGATCGGGCTTCTTTGGTTACTTCCATGGGTCCATCACCAGTACGAGGTTTCATGGCTGCCATGGGGAGAACTCCTTTGATACTTAAAAGTCGGCCAGCTTGCACCGTTGGCTATTGCAGAGGAGAAGTATCTCGCAGAACTGGCTCAGTATGAAATCGAAGAAGGCGCTAGCCCATTCCGAGCAGGGAAGTTATACGGGACTTTCCGGAAACCATCACCGCTGCGACCGATTTTTCAGGAACCCCCAAGAGCGAGGCGATTTCATCGATGGGCATCGATCGCAGGTAGTGAAGGGTCAAAATGATCCGCTCTTCCTCGGGCAACTGCGCCAAAGCGCCAGCCAAGGTCAGGGGCGCGGTCATAGCCCCAAGGTTACTCGCGTGGGCGAAGTGATGTGGCTAGGCGAGCCAGTGATATTCGAACTCCGACCCATAGAAATGGCGCAACCAATAGGAAAAGTAAGCGAGGACAGTCAATCGTCTCTGACCAATCAAATTTTGTTCTGCTTTCGGTCACTGGCGATAACTCAAATGATCCAGTTCCTTTAAGAATTTTTCCGGTGTGCTCTACATCGCAAATCTCTGGTGGTTGCCAATTTGTAACCACCATGGTGTCTAATAAACCAAGCGAAGAAAATTTAGGATAAAACTTATACAGCGGACCAGTAAAGGCAGATATGGAAGTTCCGACACCGTCGCGAATTTGCGAAGTTACCCAAACTTTGGTCTGCAACATCCAATCGCCCTGTGACTCCCAATCGGCGATTGCTGCCCACGCGCGTTGTTGAGAACAGGGAAGTTCGATTTTTATTCGAAGCGTGTTCTTTGCTGCGCTAATAATTATTTACCACTTGCAATATCGAGCGCTTGATCAACGCTGCGCGCCCAATGAAGTAGTTCGCGCTGTCCAGGTTTTACGAAACCGTGTTCTTCTAAGTGATCTATTAGGGTCGCAAGTGGTGCATATAGATCAAAAGGATCTAAGACAATTACTGGCTTATTGTGGAACTTCAGAAATCTACCAACCCAGATTTCAAATAATTCTTCGAGTGTTCCAATTCCGCCAGGCAGCGCGATAAAGGCATCTGATAAATCTTCAATCATCGCTTTGCGATTTCTCATCGAATCGACAACGTGTAGCTCGTCGCACTCTTTGTCGGCGAATTCAATATCAACTAATCGCTGTGGGATAACGCCGATTGTCTTGCCGCCAGATTCGCGCGCGCCCCGCGAAACCGCACCCATCGCCGAAATATGTCCTCCGCCTGAAACCAACTCCCACGAACGGGCGGCAATTCCGGCTCCAAGCGAATGAGCGAGATCTATATATTTTGGGTCGATCGTCTGTGATGAAGAGCAATAAACGGCGATACGCATGGGCCAAAGGATAGGGGTTAGGCTTATCGCATGTCTTCTTCGCAAACTTCAACAGCCTTGGCATCAGGCCACGGAATCGCAACCTATTCGGGCGAAACTCTTCTAGATGTCTGGTTTCCAGAACCATCTCTTGGAGCGCTGCACGGTAAGCCAAGCGAAAGTCTTACGCAGCTATCTGGCGTAGATGAAGTTAGAAAAGTAAAGCGCGAAGTTGTTTCTATTGAGATCGATCTAAATGTCGCACCTGCTAGCGCAGCAGATGCCTACCTTCGACTGCATCTACTTTCGCATCGTTTGATCAAACCGCACGGCGCAGTAATGGATGGCATCTTTGGTCTACTTACCAACGTAGTTTGGACATCTGCAGGTCCCTGCGCGGTTGAAGGATTTGAATTTATTCGCGGTGCACTGCGCGCAAAGTATGGTCACGTAACAGTTTTCGGCGTAGATAAATTTCCACGTATGGTTGATTATGTAATTCCATCTGGAGTTCGTATTGCAGATGCTGATCGGGTTCGACTTGGTGCACATTTAGCGCCCGGAACAACAATCATGCATGAAGGATTTGTTAACTTTAACGCCGGAACTCTTGGCACATCAATGGTCGAAGGACGCATCTCAGCTGGTGTAGTTGTCGGCGACGGAAGCGATGTCGGTGGTGGTGCCTCAATCATGGGCACATTAAGCGGCGGCGGAAAAGAAGTTATCTCTGTTGGCGAAAAGTGTTTACTCGGTGCTAATTCTGGTCTCGGAATATCTCTCGGAAATAACTGCGTTATTGAAGCTGGCACTTATATAACAGCGGCGTCGAAGGTAAAACTTCCTGATGGCGAAATTGTTAAAGCGGCGACTCTTTCAGGAGCAAACGATCTGCTCTTCCGTCGTAACTCACTAAACGGTGGCCTAGAAGTTGTAATGCGTACCGGCACTTGGGGTGGGCTTAATTCCATCCTGCATGCCAATTAATTTAAAACTTTAAGGCAAACCAAGCAGAAGGTAATTTGCTGCGACTTCTAAAGGTTTCTCCACGCAAAATTGCAATTAGCCCAGTAGATGAAGTTGCTTGAATGCTCGCAACCGTGCCTGCCGGGTTTAAGGAAAGTACATTTAACGAGACCACATCAGGTAACAAGAAAGCTTGCGCAATAACGCTCTGCGAAATCTCGCGCGACCATGTGGCAAAGCGCGGATTGAGCACTGCATTCACGCTTGCGCTATCTGAAACGCTGACGGTGTATGGAGTCGCTGTTCCCCACGCATGTTCGGAAGTTTCTGTAGCGCCACCTGATGATGAAGTGAAGTATGCGGTAATTGGTGCGCCGGCAAATGTGATTATTGAACCAGCGGTGCGATTTACCGCTGCCTTCCAGAGTTCGCCAAATTTTGGTTCGCTCTCTTTTGAATATCCAGCAAAAGTCTGGTCGCTTATTGTTCCGTAGAGCTGGCAGTCGCAAGCAGCGCGGAGTTTAAATGATTTGGCGTAGGCATATGTACGAGATGCGATCGCTTGCGCTTCAAGTGCAGCTGCCGGCCACGAAGATGGCACTTCGCTGATCCCCCATAGATACTCGTCTTGCAGTCGAACCGAATTAATAATCTCAATCCGTTTTCCGAGTACTTTGTCGCGAATAATCTTAAAACTCATCTGACCATGGCGATAACGATTTACAGTATTTCCGGTAGTTAAAGAAAGCACAGTCACTGGGCCTTCTAAATATCTGGTTCCGGTCCAGCGCAAAGTAAATGTTGTTCCGGTAGCAACGGCGGTGTTCTTACTGCCGCGGGTTGTGGAGATCGCAATCAGGTTACTGGTGAGCGCCAGATTCAAGGAAGTTTTGCTAGCTAACGTGGCTAATGGCGCAGCAGTCTGAGTCTCGCCCAAATCTCCAGCAAACAACTGAAGTTGAGCGCCATTTGAATCACTTCTTAACTTTGCCGAAGTTAATAGGTGCCCAACATTTATTCTGAGGATTTGTGTATCCGTTACAGTTTCG
>WLLM01000071.1 GCA_009700715.1 Actinomycetota bacterium | reverse complement strand
GAGACCTGTGACGACTACGCGACGTTGTGACATGAAATTACTTATGCGGCAGCGTTAACGATGAAGTTAACTGCATCTCCTACTGTTGCAAGGTCAGTTACCTTCTCGTCAGGAATCTTTACTCCGAAGCGCTCTTCGCAAGCAACTACAACTTCGACCATGCTTAGTGAATCTACTTCTAGGTCATCAGTGAAGTTCTTATCGAGTTCGATTGATGCTGCTGGGATACCAGCTACTTCTTCAACGATCTCTTTGATTCCTGCAAGTACATCTGCGGCTAAAAGTGCCATGAGTTTTTATTCCTTTTCCTATGTTGTTCCTGAGTTGCTCTTATTCGGGTCTGACAGGTTGTAATTCTCTCTGATGGAAAGCGTTACTTCCTAGTAAACGGGCGGGTATTGGCTAGAAAATTATGGTTTTGGCGGTAATTTCACAACTTGCCCCGCGTAAACGAGACCTGCGCCATATCCGATCAGTAGCGCGATTTTGCCGTGAAGTTCTGGGTGCTTAGCCAAGAGCGCATCCATCGCCAGCGGAATCGAGGCAGCAGATGTGTTTCCATTGGTGCGAATGTCATCTGCAATAACAACTGACTCAGGCAACTTCATCTCTTTCGCCATCGTTTCGATGATGCGCACATTTGCTTGATGCGGAATAAAGGCATCGATCTCATTTACAGAAAGTCCAGCAGAATCCAACGCCTTAAGCGCTGCTTTGCTCATTGAGAAAACCGCCCAACGGAAAACCTTCTGACCTTCTTGCGTAATGTTTGGCCACTTAACATCTGCCTTAGTTAGCTGAGTTTCAGTGTTGCGAACATCTATCCAAGATGGGTTCATCAAAATAGCGTCGCGATTTTCAGAATCAGAACCCCACTCAACGGGTCCGATGCCTGCCTCATTAGATTCACCGATGACCACCGCACCTGCGCCATCGGCGAAGATAAAGGCGGTTGCACGATCTGTTGGGTCTGTGAAATCTGAAATCTTTTCAACGCCAATTACCAAAACTTTTTTGGCACTACCAGCGCGCACCATGTCATGTGCCATAGCAACGCCATAACAGAATCCGGCACAAGCAGCGCTGATATCAAAGGCCGCGGCAGTTGGATTACCCATTCGCTGGATAACGGCAGTTGCCGCAGATGGTGCTTGGTGTGGATAGGTAATAGTTGCAACAACAACGGCATCGACATCGGTAATGGTCAGCTTTGCGCGGGTGAGCGCTTGTTCTGCTGCGCCGATTGCCATATCAACGACTGATTCATCTGCGCTTGCAAAACGACGTGATTCGATACCGGTGCGTTGCACAATCCATTCATCACTTGAATCAATTAAATCTACGATTTCTGAGTTAGGAACTAAGCGAGATGGGCGATAGGCACCGACAGATAAAATCGTGCTCTCGCTACCAGTTTTTACTTTGATCGCCATCGCTATACCTTAACTCTTAATTACTAACTTCTTGGTTATGTCGCATCGCAAATTCATCAGCCAAAGCAATATCTGCAACAGCCTTGAGCGCAAAAGTTTCAACGATCGGTACAGCACGCTTTAATAGTCCGACTAAAGTGCCTGCAGGTGGAACTTCGAGTGCGCCCGAAACGTTTTCGGAAAGAGTTGTCATACATAGATCCCAGCGAACTGGGTTAGAGATCTGAGCAACAATGCGATCTAAAATCTCGCGACCATCGCGAATTACTGCGCCATCTTTATTGGAGATAACTCCACATTTAGCATCGTGTACTTCGATTGACGCAGCCAGCGCGCGAAGTGGTGCAACGGCTGGCTCCATATAAGAGGTGTGAAAAGCGCCAGCCACCGCTAGCGCGCGAACGCGCGCACCTTCTGGAGCCAATTGTGCAAGTGCATCTAAATCACCCGCGGCAACGATCTGACCTGCGCCATTGTCATTTGCTGCAACCAGTCCAAGATCTGCGATCGCGCGTAAAACAACCTCGCGATCGCCACCAAGTACAGCGGCCATTCCAGCAGGTTTAATAGCAGCAGCTTTCGCCATTTCAATTCCGCGGGCGCGAACTAACTTCATCGCATCGATATCGCTAATTACTCCAGCTAGAGCAGCGGCGGTAATTTCACCAACAGAGTGCCCTGCAACCAAAGAAAAAGTATTTGCCGAATTTAGTGCGCGCGCTCCGAGCAGCCCTGCCGCAACGATAAGCGGCTGGGCATTTGCGGTGTCTTTAATTTCTTCAGCATCGGCAGTTGTTCCAAGGCGAACTAGATCTAAGTTGATTTCATGAGACCACTGAGACAGCAATAGTTTTGCAGCCGGATCTTCAATCCACGGCGCCAACATCGCCGGCGTTTGAGCGCCTTGGCCAGGAGCAATGTATGCGAGCATGGATGAGATTTTAGGCGAGAGCGAGCTTTACTACCTAGTACCAAAAGGCTTGTAGCGCGTTTACAAATGAAATTAACTGCGTGTTACTAGCCACACTTGAGCGCAGTGCGGTGCAACGTCAACTTTGCTTCCAGGTGTGCGAATGATTGGTTCGTGTGTTTGTACCGGCGTGCCTGCATCGAAAATTCTACGGAAAGAATGTCCCCAGTTTTCATCGGGCAAAGTAAATGGTGTATCTGACTTAGAGGAGTTCAGTAATAACAAGAGTCCACGTTCTGGCCCGGCTTCAATAAAAACTGTAAGGCTGCGCTTGTCGCCATCTTGCCAATGATCTTCCTGCATCTCGTGGCCGCCCAGTGAAAACCAAGCAATATCCTTACGTTTCGTACCAGCATCAACAGTTCCAGTAAAGAATTCGTGCGCAACGCCTTCGAGATATTGCTTACGGATATGTGAAAGTTCCGAGACGGCATCGAATAAATCTGACTCTTGCTCATCGAGCTTCCATTTATTTGCCCAACCGCCCATAAAGTTTTCAGCGCTATCTTCCATAAGCGGATGCATATCGCGGGGCAGCGAGTATCCATTATTGGAACCGTTCTGGGTGCGACCAATTTCATCTCCCATGGTCAGCATCGGAACGCCAGAAGATAAGAGCAAAGTTGCCAACATCGATTTCTTTAACTGATGGCGATGGCTTTTTATCGTCGCATCATCAGTAGGGCCTTCGATACCTAAATTCCAAGAGCGATTATCGTTATTGCCATCTTTATTTTCTTCATTATTAGGTTGGTTATGTTTTTCTTGATACGTAACTAAGTCAGTTAAGGTAAATCCATCGTGGGCGGTTATGAAGTTAATAGAAGATGTAGGCCCGCGGTAATAGAAGATGTCACTGGAACCACTGATACGAGATGCCACATCGGCAACGCCTTCGCCGTAACCACGCGCCAAATCGCCTAACCAGAACTGGCGCACCGAATCGCGATAAGCATCGTTCCACTCGCGCCAAGGATGCGGGAAATCACCGAGTGAATAACGAGTTACATCCCAAGGCTCAGCAATCATCTTGAAGTTACGAAGCACAGAGTCGGCTTCGATAGCTGACATAAGAGAGGAATTAAATGCGGTATGACTTGTATATAAAGCGGTAGCAAGATCGAATCTGAAGCCATCCACGCCAATTACTTCTACCCACCAGCGCAGCGAATCGATAATGTGGCGAACCGCGTGCGGATTGCTGCTAGCCAAGGTATTTCCGCATCCAGTGACATCGACGTAATTTCCTTGGCCATCTTGGCGATACCAAGCTTTATTATCGATTCCTTTAAAGGAAAGTGTTGGCCCACCAACGCCACCTTCGGCGGTGTGGTTGTACACAACATCAAGAATTATTTCGATGCCATGTTCGTGTAGACGATCTACCGCTTCTTGCAACTCTGCAATTGGATCAGAAGTTGCAGCATATTCTCCATGCGGTGCAGTAAAGGCAATTGCGTTATAGCCCCAATGATTCTTACGTCCGCGATCCCAAATGGTTGGCTCAGTTAGATAAGAATGAATTGGCAGAAGTTCAAGAGCGGTAACGCCTAACTTTTTTAGATGTGCAATTGTGCTGGGATGCCCTAAAGCCTTATAAGTTCCGCGTTCTTCCGCCGGGATCGCTTCGTTCTTTGCAGTCAATCCCTGAACATGTGCTTCGTAAATTAAAGTGTTGGCCCAAGGGACAAGTGGGCGATGGATCTCGCGCACTGCGTGATTTGTAACTACTGAATACGGAACGTGTCCTGCACTGTCACGATCATCGCGCACAGTGTTATCGCCATTACCGATTCCGTCACTTGCTACATGGCCGTAAATTTCCGGAACATATTCAAGTTGGCCATCTAGTTGATGCGTATAAGGATCGATCAATAACTTTGCCGCGTTAAAGCGCACGCCATATTCAGGTTGCCATGGACCGTAGACGCGGTAGCCATAACGTTGGCCGGCCTTTACTCCAGCAAGATAGCCATGCCAGATAGGTCCGTTGCGATGTGACATTGCAAAGCGAGTTTCAACTAACTTGCCATTGACCTCATTGAAGAGGCAGAGCTCAATGGCATCTGCGGCGTTAGACCAGATTGCAAAGTTGGCTCCACCATCTGTAAGTGTGGCGCCAAGCGTTCGGGGATCGGCTGGCAACATGACTATCGAGCCTTGCCGAGATAGTCGAGGAACATGGGCTTATCTTGCCCTGCACCTATATATAAAAGTCCATATAAGAGCCAGTAATGGATGTGATCTAAGGATTTACGATTGTGCATAATCCTACTGATGAGTAACATCTGCGCTATGAAGATCGCCGTATGCGTAAAGCAGGTCCCGGATTCATGGGCCGAGAAGAAGATGGTCAATGGAGTACTCGATCGCGAAAATGTAGATGCAGTACTAAATGATCTCGATGAATATGCCGTTGAAGAAGCGCTGCGAATTGCCGAAGCGCACGGTGGCAATGAAGAAGGTGGCGCACATACCGTCACCGTTATTTCTATGGGCCCTGAGCGCGCAACTGAAGCGGTTCGCAAGGCGCTTTCTATGGGTGCAAACGATGCGATCTTGGTAACTGATGCCGCACTTGCTGGTGCAGATGCGCTCGCAACTTCAGCAGTTCTCGCCAAAGTAATTAGCGATGGCGGATATGACTTAGTTATTTGCGGAACCGAATCAACTGATGCGCGCATGAGCGTTGTGCCTGCGATGATCAGCGCTCGCCTTGGTTGGGCGCAGTTAACTTTCGCTTCTAAGGTCACCGTTGATCCTGCAGGAACTGTTGCAATCACCCGCGTTACTGAAGCTGGCGTAGATGAAATCTCTGCGGCATTTCCTTGCGTCATAAGCGTTGTCGAAAAAATCAACGAGCCACGTTATCCATCATTTAAAGGAATCATGGCG
>WLLM01000070.1 GCA_009700715.1 Actinomycetota bacterium | reverse complement strand
TGTCACAACAACTAATTGCAGATGCCGAAGGGTCTACCAAGACTGTGGCGATCGAGATAAAGAACGCTGCTTCTGAAAGTGATGCTGTAGAAGTTGCTCGAGCATGTGCCCGAAATAATTTATTGAAATGTGCAATCTTTGGTGGAGATCCAAACTGGGGCAGAGTCCTGGCTGCAGTCGGAACTGCGCGAGTTCACTTAAATCCACTAGATATCGATGTCACTCTTAACGGGGTGCAAGTTGCTAAGTCGAGCGCGCCTTTCGAGGATCGAAACAAAGTTTCTTTTGAAAATCGTTTAGTCACGATTGAAGTTGATCTAAAAGTCGGCTCAAGTAGTGCAACGGTTTTCACCAACGATCTTTCACATGACTACGTTCACGAGAACTCGGCCTACGCCACATGATCGTCGTTAAATTCGGCGGCCACGCCATGAAGGATGAGAATGGCGGATTCGCCAAAGCAATCGCAGCTGCCCAAGAGAGCGGTGTGAAGTTAGTCGTTGTCCACGGTGGTGGCCCGCAGATCGATGCTGCCCTTAAAGAGGAAGAGATCGCTTCGGAATTTATTGGCGGATTCCGCGTCACCACCCCTGAAATCTTCGAAGTAGTTGAAAGAGTCTTAGTAAACGAAGTCGGACCAGAAGTTGTTAATTCACTTCGCAGCGCAGGAGTTAACGCAGTTGCGCTATCGGGGCGCTCTAGTGAGTCTTTGATTGCTGAGCCGCTCGGCAAACTAGTTGATGGCTCACCAGTTAATTTGGGTTTAGTCGGAACCATAACGGCAGTAAATCCACAGGCTATAAATAGCGCCCTCAAAGGCGGTCAGGTTCCAGTTATTTCACCGATTGCCACCGATGAAAACTTCAAAGGAGGCCTTAACGTCAACGCCGATCTCGCTGCCGCTGCAATAGCCGGTGCGTTAAATGCGGAAAGTTTGATAATCATGACGGATGTCGCTGGTATCTATCGTTCATGGCCAGATACAAATTCACTAATTGCGCAGATTTCTTACGCGGAACTTGATGCGATGAAATCAACTTTTGCAGAGGGTATGGCACCAAAAGTTAAGGCCTGTCTAGATGCGATAGACGGTGGAGCAAGTGCAGTAAGAATTATCGATGGAACCGATCCATCGGCCTTCGCATTGGCGTTAGGTAACTCTGGAGGAACTTTGGTGACTAAATGAGCCCAGTAAAGAAAGCAACAGTGATTACCTGGAACGATGTAATGCAGTTGAACTACGGAGTTCCAGATATCAACTTGGTTTCAGGAAAGGGCCTACTGGTAACAGATTCAGAGAATAAGAAGTATCTGGATTTCCTCGGCGGCATCGCTACAAATATTCTCGGCCACGCCCATCCTGCGATAGTTAAAGCAGTCTCCACACAAGTTGCAAAGCTTGGCCATGTAAGTAATTTCTATAGCCATCCATCAGGTCTTGCTCTAGCGAAGAAGTTGCAGGAGATGACCGGAGATAACACGGCAAGAGTCTTTTTCTGCAATTCAGGTGCGGAGGCTAATGAAGCTGCCCTGAAGCTCTCTCGTAAAACTGGCAAGACTCGCATAGTTGCGACCATTGGCGCTTTTCATGGCCGCACCATGGGAGCGCTTTCACTTACTGGACAAGAAAGTAAACGCGCGCCATTTCGGCCCCTTCTTAAAGATATTAAGCACGTGCCTTTTGGCGATATTTCGGCAATGCGCCAAGCAGTTTCTAAGAAGACTGCGATGGTCATCGTCGAACCAATTCTTGGCGAAGCAGGTGTAGTAATTCCACCTGCAGGTTACTTGCGCGATTTGCGAGTCATGTGCGATGAGTACGGTGTTTTGCTTGTTCTAGATTGCGTCCAAACCGGAATGGGTCGAACTGGAAATTGGTTTGGTTATGAGCATGAAAATATTCGGCCCGATGTAATCACCCTGGCGAAAGGAATAGGTGGTGGTCTTCCACTCGGTGCCATGATCACTCTCGGCAGCACAACGCCACAGTTCGCACCTGGTGAACACGGAACAACTTTCGGAGGTAACCCAATCGCTGCGGCAGCTGGACTAGCGGCAATCTCGGTTATCGAAAAGAACAGATTGATGACCCAAGCACGTAGTTTTGAAAAGAGATTAAAGATTAAATTGGAGGCCATTCGCGGAGTGCGCGAAGTTCGTGGCCGAGGGCTTCTTATCGGGATCGCACTTGACGGCGAATATGCCAAGGAAGTGGCCGCCCTACTTGCTAAAAACGGATTCTTGGTAAATGCACCAAATCCAGAGACGATCCGTATCGCACCTGCTCTTATTGTTACTAAAGCGCAGATTGATAAATTTATTTCTGCCTTTGCAAAAGTTATGAGAGAGGTCAAAAATGGCTAAAGTTCTAATCTCGAATTCGGTATCTGCCCGTCGAGCCAAGGCAATCTCGCTGATCAAGGCCGGGGTAATTCATTCGCAATCAGATTTAGTTAAATTGCTAAAGAAAGCCGGCTTTGTAGTTACTCAAGCTACTGCCAGTCGCGATCTTGAAGAGCTCGGCGCAGTGCGATCTAGAAGCGAGTCTGGCGAATTGATCTATCAGCTTGGAACAACCGCTGATGACTCGATCGCGCGATCTATGCCACTTCCTTCGGATCTGATTCTCTCAGTCGAATCATCTGGAAACCTTGCCGTAGTTCGCACACCACCTGGTGGAGCACAATTTTTAGCCAGTTCACTTGATAACTCAGGGCTTGAAAACATCATTGGCACGATCGCCGGTGACGACACGGTCTTAGTTGTATCGAAGAAGGCCACCGGTGGGGCCGATCTTGCGAAAGAATTGCTCAGCTTCGGCGCAGGCGCAAAACGCGGATCTGCAAAACGAAAGGCGAAGAAATAATGGCTCTCTGGGGTGGACGTTTCACTGATGCACCTACCGACGCCGTCTTCGCACTTTCTCGCAGCGTTGACTTTGACTGGCGCCTGGCACCGTATGACTTGCGCTCATCGCTGGCGCACTTACGCGTACTTAAATCTTCAGGACTGCTGAAAAATGACGCTGCAACTCAGATCGATAAAGCCCTGCGTGAACTAATTGATGAAGTCGCTATCGGAAAGTTTGTTGCAACCGAAGATGACGAAGATGTTCATAGCGCACTCGAACGTGGCTTAACCGAGAAGATCGGTGAAGTCGGGGGAGCGCTCCGCGCCGGACGATCTCGCAACGATCAGGTCGCAACTGATCTAAAGCTCTTTGCCATCGATCACATGATGGAGATTTCCCAAATGATCTTGGAGCTTCAAAAAGCACTAGCTGCAAAAGCTGCCGAGTATGGCGATGCGCCAGCGCCCGGTTTCACTCACTTGCAGCATGCTCAGCCAATTCTTTTTGGCCATGAGTTGGCTAAACATATTCATGCCTTTGCTCGCGATCTTGATCGCATTCAAGATTGGTTAAAGCGCACATCAGTGAGCCCGCTTGGTTCTGGCGCACTCGCTGGTTCTGGATTAGGTCTGAAGCCAGAAGCAACCGCGCAAGATCTTGGTTTCGCCACATCTTCTGCAAACAGCATCGATGGCGTATCCGATCGTGACTTCGTTGCCGAAGCGCTCTTTATTATTTCGCTAGTTGGTGTACACCTTTCTCGTATCGGTGAAGAGTGGTGCATCTGGGCAACTTCCGAATTTGGATGGGCAAAAGTTTCCGATGCCTACTCAACTGGATCATCGATAATGCCGCAGAAAAAGAATCCGGATATGGCAGAACTGGCGCGCGGTAAAGCCGGGCGCTTAATTGGAAATTTAACCGGAGTCTTGGCGATGCTTAAGGGACTTCCATTTGCTTACAACCGCGATCTTCAAGAAGATAAAGAACCGCTATTTGATTCGATCGATACTTTGATCCTCGTTCTTCCTGCAGTAACCGGCATGGTTGCCACAACAACTTTTGATCGAGCCAAGATGTTGGCGGCTGCGCCCCAAGGTTTCTCACTTGCAACCGAGATTGCAGATTTCTTGGTGCGCGCTAACGTTCCATTTGCCTTAGCCCATGAATCTGCAGGTAAGTGCGTTGCACTTTGTGAGGCAAAGAAAATTGAACTCCACGAGTTAAGCGATCAGGATTTTGCGGGAGTCCATCCGCAACTAACTCCTGAGATCCGAAAGGTGCTTACCGTTGAAGGCGCTATCGCATCTCGCACAACGATTGGCGCAACGGGTGGGACAGCGCTTTCTGCGCAGTTGGCTACGGCAAACTCCGATATTAAAACGGCAGAAAAGAAATTATCCGACCAAATGAGTTCATTCTCAGCGATGATGGGGGAGTGAACCCGAAAATGGCAACGCAATCAAAGGCGCTAATCGAAGATCTAAAGTGGCGCGGTCTCTTCTCGCAATCAACAGATGAAGCAGCGCTCATCCAAGCGTTATCAAAGCCAACCACCCTCTACATTGGTTTCGATCCAACCGCTCCAAGCTTGCACGTAGGAAACCTCGTAGTTCTCCTTGCGCTTCGCCGCTTTCAACTAGCGGGCCATATTCCAATCGCACTTGTCGGGGGAGCGACCGGTTTAATCGGCGATCCCAGCGGAAAGAACGAAGAACGCAGTCTCAACACAACAGATGTGGTTGCAGCTTGGGTAGAACGTATCCGTGTGCAGGTATCAAAGTACCTAGATTTCAACGCGAAAGAAAACGCTGCCATTGTTGCTAATAACCTAGATTGGACTTCGCCTCTTTCGGCGATTGAATTTCTTCGCGATATCGGAAAGCACTTCAGCGTCAACCAAATGCTTGCAAAGGATTCAGTTTCATCACGCCTTGAGGCAGGTGGAATTTCATACACTGAATTTTCCTACCAAGTACTACAATCATTTGATTTCCTTGAACTTTTCCGTCGCCACGACTGCACTTTGCAATTAGGTGGTTCAGATCAGTGGGGAAATATCACGGCAGGTTTAGATTTAATTCGTCGCGTTGAATCAGGCAGTGCGCATGCTCTAACTATTCCGCTTCTGGCAAAAGCCGATGGTTCTAAGTTTGGTAAAACGGCTGGGGGAGCAATCTGGCTTGACCCAGAGATGACATCGCCGTATGCATTCTTCCAATACTGGTTAAATACTGACGATAAAGATGTCATCAACTTCTTAAAGGTTTTCTCATTTAAAACTCGTGAAGAGATAGAAGCGCTTGAAAAATCACATACTGAAAATCCTGGCGCACGTGAAGCCCATCGCGCACTTGCACGCGAGTTAACATCACTTGTGCATAGCGCCGATATCTGCGAACGAGTTGAAGCGGCTGCGCGCGCGTTGTTCGGGCAAGGTGAACTTGCGGAGTT
>WLLM01000007.1 GCA_009700715.1 Actinomycetota bacterium | reverse complement strand
TCTCGCAATATCTCGCTGTCTCATTCGCTATATACCGCGACTAAGTCACCCCACTTTTGGAGTCGGCGGCCTTTGCCCTAATCTAGGCACATGGCTGAGAAGAACTCGTTTCTAAATTGGGTTGGATTTAAAGAGAGCGAAAGCGCTGCCCCAAGTTCGGTGGATCGTATTCGCGAACTCGAATCACAACTCAACGACCTTCGATCTCGTCGCGACATCACATCGCTAAGTAAAGAAGAGTTTGAAATTCTGGCGACTGAGACTGCAATGTCGATGATTAAATCTGCGCAGGCGCGCGAATCAAAAGCTTTTGCTTCTTCAGAGCGCGTTGTTCTTGAAGCGACTCGACAGGCAAAAGATGCCATCGAAGGCGCCGAAACCAAAGCTCGCACAATTTTATCTGGCGCTGAAGCGCGCGGCCGTAAGTACATAACTGCAGCAGAAGCAGAAGCAGCTGAACGCCTTTCTTCAGTAGAACGTGAAGCGCAATCAATCTTTGATGAGAAGCGTCGTGAAGCCGCAGCCCTTGCCCAAGCAGCTCGTCGCGAAGGCGAAAGAATCATCACCGAGGCAACTGGTGAAGTATCTGAGTACCGCAACTGGCTTAGCGGAGTTATCTCTGAAGCAGAGCGCCTTTATAAGATTCAAACTCAATCGCTAGATGCCGCCGAACAAGCGATTGCTCAGAGCCGTACTCGCTTAGATTCAGCATTTGAAAGACTTGCCAATCTTCACAAGAGCGTAAATGAAAACTTAAATGCAGATAACTCGGTGATTGATACTGGCCCAAAGAAAGTAATAAGCCAGCGCACCAAGCCAGCTCTAGCGGCACCCGCTAAGAAAGCGTCTGCCAAAAAGAAAACTGCAGCTAAGAAAAAACCTGCCAAGCGCCGGTAATTAAGATGGCTACCAAACGCGGTATCCAATACATCCCTGCAATAGATGGCCTGCGCGCTGTCGCAGTTATTGCGGTCATGCTTTATCACTTGGGTATTGATTGGATTCCTGGTGGTTTTCTAGGCGTTGATCTCTTCTTTGTAATCTCTGGTTATGTAATTACCCGTTTGCTTTTAGATTCAATACAACAGCGCGGTGGTTTAGATCTGCGTGATTTCTACATGGCGCGTATTCGCAGGTTAGTTCCACCGTTGGTCTTCATGCTGCTCGTGACCTCAATCGTTGTTGGACTTTGGGCACCTGATACGACGAAGAAATTCTTAACGGATGCGCCATTTTCGCTCTTCGGCGGTATGAACTGGTGGTTGGTCTTTAACCATCAGGATTACTTTGCAAATAGCGGCCGTCCCCCTTTACTACAGCACACCTGGTCACTAGCCGTTGAGGCTCAGTTCTACTTACTTTGGCCGTTGATCCTGCTCTTAGTGCTTCGCTTTTTCGGCAAAAAATTAATCCCAGCAGCAGCTCTCGTAATTGCCGCAACTTCTGGAATCGCTTTGATGTTTGTTTCCTTCCAGTTAGATGCAGCAAACTCTTCGAAGGTTAGCCACGTTTACTTCGGAACAGATACTCACAGCATTGGTCTCTTCTTAGGCGCGGCCCTTGCAGTTAGCTGGATTCCACAAAATTTCCAAGAGACGGTAAGTAGACGTGCACAAGATTTTATCGATGGAGTTGGAGTCTTTGGGTTTCTAGGAATTCTCTCGACATTCTTACTAATTGATGAAACAAAGCCCACGCTCTATAAATTAGCTTTTCCGCTTGCTGGAATTTTTGGCACTGCGATTTTGATTTCAATTGTGCACCCTGCATCTCGCTTTGCTCCACTACTGCGAAATAAAGTCTTGCTCTGGATCGGTGAGCGTTCATATGCCATCTACTTGTGGCACTGGGTAATCTTCCAAATTTCTCGCCCTCAAGTTGATCTCGAAGGCCAAGACTGGGCTCTCTTTACCTTGCGAATCTTAATTGTGCTTGCTTTATCGGATATTTCGCTGCGCTTAGTCGAGCTACCAATACGAAGCGGTGCTGTTGCTTATTGGTTTAAAGGAATGAAATATCGAACTCCAGATGTTCGCAAAAAACAGAAAGCGCTAATTATTTCAGCGACTTCTTTTTTATTGCTACTTTCTGCAACCATCTCTCTCAGCGCGATTGTTGAAATTGATAATAAAAATAAAGAATTGATTCAATCTCTTCAGGATGCCGCGAAGCCGCTGGCCCCACAAGTTACCCAATCAGATCCCGGGCTATGGGTTACCGGCGATTCAGTTATTTTGGGTATTCGACATGAGCTAGAAGGAAAGCGCCCAATTGCGCTGATTAATGCACGTGTTGGCAGGCAGGCCCCAGAACTACTAGATGTGATGACTCATGATCTAGTAAATGTTCAGAACTCCCCCGTTATCTTTAATCTCGGAAATAACAACGCCCTCACTCGTGAGCAAGTTGTGGTGATATTTGAAGTTGTGAAATCGGCGCCTAAAGTAATTGTTGTAAACACAGCTGTGCCAAGGCCATGGAAAGAAGCCAATAACGCTTTGATAAACGAGGTCGCAGCCGGATATCCAAATTCCTCAGTTATCTCTTGGGATCAAATCTCGCAAGGTCACCCCGAATATTTCGCACCAGATGGAGTGCATTTAGTACCCGCTGGAGTTCGCGCTTACGTAGCAGCAATCGAAACTCAGTTATAAAAAAATAACCCCCACCGAATCGGCGGGGGTTATTTTCAATAGCTTTTTATTCGAACTGACCTGCAAATCCGAATGCCTTTGCAGATACGCTCTGTCCATCTGAGTAAACAGATGAGACACGGAACGATGTTGATCCATCAGTTGAACCCTTTGTGAATTCAATTGAAAGTTGATCTGCAGGAAGAACGCCGGTCTCTTTCCATTCGCCCATATTTGAACGAACTTCAAACTTGTAACCAGTTAGACCAGCGGTTGCTGTTGGTGCCTTCCATGTAATGACCATTACCGACTTGGCAGAATCTTTCCAATTTCCGATAAAGCGACCTGGCGCTTCAACTGCTGCTACCGCTTCACCTGTTGACTCTGAAGCAGATGCAGATGGAGTAGCTTCTTCAGACATCTCTGGAGCTGCTGATTCGGATGCAGTTGCAGATGGAATAGCAGGTGCAACATCATCATTATCTGAAGCTGGACGTGAGATAACTACGACTGCAAGAAGTGCGATGCCGATGACTGCTGCCAGTAGAACGCGTGGTGAAGTTGATTGCTTTGGCGCTGCACTTGGCTTTGCTGCAGGTGCTGCCTTTGGAGCAGGAGTAGTTGATACGTTTACAGAAGATGGACGCTTAACTCCGCCGACTGGAACTGGTGGAATAACTAAATTATTTGCAGAAGTTGACTTCTTCGCAGCAGATTTCTTAACTGCGCTCTTCTTACGCGCTGGCGCCTTCTTGGCTACTTTCTTAGCAGCGGCTTTCTTCTTAGCCGGCGCCTTCTTGGTAACCTTCTTGGCTGCGGCTTTCTTCTTTGCAGGAGCCTTCTTGGCAACCTTCTTTACAACTTTTTTAGCTGCGGCCTTCTTCTTAGCCGGTGCTTTCTTCTTAACTGCCACGATGTGACTCCTTTGAAATTTGGAAACGATCAGGGTTTGAACTAACTCGTATAAGCCAAGTTTAGCCTAGGGAGTTGAGCAAATTGATGACATGAGGTGCGATCGCGCGGAGTGATTTTCCGCGATGGCTGATCGCATCCTTGGCTTCTGCGCTCATCTGCGCGCTAGAGATCGCATAACCGTCGGGACGGAAAATTGGATCGTAGCCAAATCCTTGATCCCCAATTGGCTCACGCAGAATCCAGCCTTCGAATTTTCCTTCTTCAACGTGGGTGCGTCCATCTGGCAAAGCAAGTGCGGCAACACAGGTGAAATGTGCACTTCGTTTTTCATCTGGAACATCGGCAAGGGATGCCAATACTTTTGCTGTATTGGCTTTGTCATCGCCGTGTTGGCCAGCCCATCTAGCAGAGAAAATTCCGGGATCACCATTTAGAAAATCAACGCAGAGCCCGCTGTCATCTGCAATCGCGGGAATCCCAGATGCTTCACACATTTCGCGCGCTTTTAGTAGAGCATTTTCTTCAAATGTTGAACCAGTTTCATCGACATCATGCAGGTCAGGAAATTGATCAAGACCAACTAATTCAATTTGTCCAGCAGCAATATCTTCAAGAATTCGGCGAAACTCTTCGATCTTGCCTTTATTGCGCGTAGCAAGAAGTAATTTGTGAGGGCTCAACTTATTTACTCACTTACAGCTACTTAGCAAGAGCGGCTTTTTGAATCTCACCAAGCTCAACACAGCCAGCGACTGCGAGATCAAGAAGTGAATCAAGTAAGTTGCGATCAAATGGAACGCCTTCGGCAGTTCCTTGAACTTCGATGAAGCGGCCATCGCCACTGCAAACGACATTCATATCGGTATCAGCGCGGACATCTTCTTCGTAGCAAAGATCGAGCATAGGAACGCCATCAATAATTCCAACAGAAACTGCAGCGACAGAATCACTTAGGGGCTTGGAATCTGCCTTGATATGTCCTTGTGACTTTGCCCAAGAGATCGCATCAGCAAGAGCAACGTAAGCGCCAGTGATTGCTGCAGTGCGAGTTCCGCCATCAGCCTGCAGAACATCGCAGTCGATGACAATCGTGTTTTCGCCGAGTTCTTTCATATCAACAATTGCGCGAAGCGAACGGCCAACTAAACGTGAAATTTCTTGAGTGCGTCCACCGAGCTTGCCCTTAACGCTTTCGCGATCAGAACGAGTATGAGTGGCGCGCGGCAACATTGCGTACTCTGAAGTTACCCAACCTTTTCCAGAATCTTTCAACCAACGTGGAACGCCAGGGGTAAATGATGCAACGCAGAGCACGCGAGTCTTTCCAAACTCAACAAGTACCGAGCCTTCAGCATGATCTAACCATTTGCGAGTGATTTTGATTTCGCGCAGGTGGTTATTTTCTCTTCCGTCGTTGCGTGCCATTTATTTCCATTCCATTTATTTGATCGTTATTTGAGTTCTGAGATGTGCTGCACGGAACCAACTTCAGGTCCCAAGAATCGGCGTGCCAGTACTTCAAAGGCGGCGGAATCTCCGGTGGCTAAGAAGCGGTGTGTTGCTGGGGTTGCAGATGGAGCGCGAAGCAGTGAGTTTTCAACTAGCGTTCTATATAGATCTTTCGCGGTTTCTTCAGCGCTTGAAACAAGTGAGACGTTATTGCCCATTACATAAGAAATGACACCTGTTAATAGTGGGTAGTGCGTGCAACCTAAAACCAAGGTATCGACATCGGCATCCATAACCGGTTGCAAATATTCGCGGGCTACCTTGGTAATCGCATCTCCCGAAGTTTCACCACGTTCTACAAATTCAACAAATAGCGGGCAAGCGATAGATGTAATCTCTAACTGTGGTGCGGCGGCGAATGCATCTAGATACGCTTTTGAATCGATAGTGGCACGCGTACCAATTACTCCGATGCGACCTGTGCGCGTTGCAGCAACTGCTCGGCGAACTGCAGGTTGAATAACTTCTATAACCGGAACGGAATATCTCTCACGTGCATCGCGCAACATTGCGGCACTTGCGGTATTGCAGGCGATTACCAAAGCTTTCACGCCTTGATCAACTAAGTAATCAAGAGTTTCCAAGGCGAAGGTGCGAACTTCAGCAAGTGGTCGTGGACCATATGGACCACGCGCGGTATCACCTATATAAAGAGTTGACTCATTTGGAAGTTGGTCGAGAATTGCACGAGCTACGGTTAAACCGCCAACTCCTGAATCGAAAATTCCGATTGGTGCATCGCTCACAGGGCAAGACTACCGCCTCGCGAGTTAAGCCCAGAGCGTGCCGTCTAGCCCTTCGGTTGCCTCTTCAATTTCTGAGCCGTAAATGCCAGTTGAAAGATATTTCCATCCCGCATCGCAGACGATAAAAGCAATATCTGCATCTCGCCCATCGCGTACTGCCTCGGTAGCCATCGCAATCGCAGCATGCAAAATTGCACCGGTTGAAATACCAGCAAAGATTCCTTCTACTTCTAGCAGTTCGCGCACGCGATTTACTGAATCTTGCGCACCTACCGAAAAGCGGCGAGTTAAAACTGATGCATCATAAAGTTCTGGGACAAATCCTTCGTCAATATTTCTTAGCCCGTAAACAACTTCGCCGTAACGCGGTTCAGCAGCGATGATTTGAATATCTGGCTTTTGTTCACGGAGGTAGCGCCCGGCACCCATCAAAGTTCCAGTTGTTCCAAGACCTGCAACAAAGTGGGTAATAGTTGGAAGGGCTTTAAATATTTCTGGACCAGTACCTTCGTAATGGGCTTTGGTATTTGCTGGATTTCCATACTGGTAGAGAAAAACCCATTCTGGGTTCTGCGCCGATAACTCTTTAGCAACTCGAACTGCCTCATTTGATCCGCCAGCAGCAGGTGAAGAAATTATCTTTGCACCCCACATTTCCAAGAGCTGACGACGTTCGGGGCTGGTGTTCTCTGGCATTACGCAAATCAATTTATAACCGCGCACCTTTGCCGCCATAGCAAGTGAGATACCGGTGTTACCGCTAGTTGGTTCCAAAATTGTTGCGCCAGGTTTTAACAAACCTTTTTCTTCAGCATCATTGATCATAGAAATCGCTGTGCGATCTTTAATTGAACCAGTGGGATTGCGATCTTCCATCTTTGCCCAGAGGCGAACATTAGGTGCAGGTGAAAGTCGCGGTAAACCGATAAGCGGTGTATTTCCTACTGAAGCTTCGAGAGAGTCGTAACGCGACAATTTAACCGCCAGCGACTGCAGGAAGAATTGTTACAGAATCACCATCTTTAATTGGTGCATCTAAACTTCCAAGGAAGCGAACATCTTCATCGTTTACGTAAATATTAATGAAGCGGCGTAGTGCGCCGTTTTCTAGGAGGCGATCGCCGATTCCTGGATATTGCGCATCGAGATCAGAGATAACAGCGTTTAGCGTTGCTCCGCTTGCTGTTACAGCCTTCTGGTCTTTGGTAAATGGGCGAAGAATTGTTGGAATACGTACGTCGATGCTCATGTGCTTATTATGGCTAACAAATGAGTTAATCGGTAATTGAAACTTCTTCCTCGGTAACCACGCCTTCAATAATTCGGTAAGAACGGAATTCAATTGCAGGTGCAATCTCTTTGCGACTAGATACCAACACATAATGCGCACCGGGTTCTCCCGCGTAAGCGATATCGGTGCGTGATGGGAAGGCTTCGGTCTCCGTGTGTGAGTGATAGATAACCACTATCTCTTCATCGTTATCGTCTACTTCGCGATAGAGCGCCAGCAAATCTTTAGGATCAAATTCGTAAAAGGTTGGTGAATGAGCCGCATTTATCATCGGTTTTAAACGCTCTGGACTATCTTTTCCCACCGGGCCAAGGATTACGCCGCAACATTCGTCGGGATATTCTGCGCGCGATTGTTCAATGATTGCATCAACGAAGGCGCGAGAGATTGTTAACGACATAGTGAAGTTATCTTAACCCTCATCCATAAGAGCTGCGACAAGACCTTCTTGTAACCAACCAAGCCAACCGTAAACAATATAAACACCGCGAAGCGGATCATCAGGTGCTAAGAGCTCTAATTCATCGTTAGTACGCTCTTGGACATTTAAGCGAACACCTAAAGCTAAACGCATATCGTTAATCGCACCTAGCCAAGCATTTGCACTGTCATGATCTAGATCTACCGTGCCGTCTTGCGCGCTCTTTAAATACATCCGCATCGCCATGGCATGGGCTTGTTTCTTATTACGCAAAGTCGATTCGGTATAACGACGAAATTCTGCTGAGTCTGCTTGGTCTTGGTAAGCATTAGGAAGTAAGCGATGCAGAACTTCGTCTTCAGGAGGCGCATCATGCGTTGTAATTCCGACCATCGCTGCAAGTGGGTCTTCGTGCCCATGATCTACGCGTTCTGCAAGTAGTTCGATTATTTGTTCGGCTAAGTTAATTAATATCTCGCGTTCATTTTCGGCAAATTCTGCGACATAAGAATTACTGCCGTGGCGCTTAAAACCTTCAGATGTCATAGCGCTTGATCACCGCGCTGCAAAGTCGCCCAGAGCCCATATTCGTGAAGGCGCGCAACGTCGTGTTCCATTTCTTCGCGGCTTCCAGTTGAGACAACCGCTTTACCTTCGGTATGCACCTTCATCATCAACTCATGCGCTTTCTCTTTGGAATAACCAAAGAGCTCCATCAATACATATGTCACATAGGTCATGAGATTTACTGGATCATCCCAAACGATGGTTACCCATGGCGTATCGCCAGAGAAGATCGCGCGGATCTGCTCTTCGATATGGGTATCTGTTTTAACCATCACCGGATAATGATAGAGAATTCTGGGGCGGCTACTTGCCGCCAAATTTGATCTGTGCCTACCAGGATTTGGTAACGAGCAACTTGCCGTCCTTGCCCATCAAGTGCGAATGTAAATGCACCTTGTTCATTCGTAGTTGCCGTTGCAACGCTCTTCCACGCGCCAGCGCTAAATTTCATGAGCGATACCAAAGCTCCTGCAGTACGTGGACGAACAACGCCATCGATGGCAAAAGGTACTTGCGATCTAACGGTTCCGGGCGAAGTTATTGAAATTGTGCGATCGATCAGAATAGCGATCTCGTTGCTTACAGATTCAGCGCGATCCCATGTGCCATCGGTTGCTATGCGAATAGTGGTTGGCTTACCGAGCAAGATAGGAGTCGCAAACTTTCCATCAACGCCAGTTGTTGCTCCGCCAAGTACGCGCCAGGTTGTATCCGATGCGCTCTTGCCTTCAATGCGGATTGGAACGTTTGCAACTGGTGATAGATCTTCCAACGTAAGTTGTGATGACAAATTAACTGCAGTGCCATAAAGCGCATTCGTCTTATCTAAAGCAAGAGTGCTAAAAACTTTTGCTGGTGCGATGCCGAGCGCTGTTTGGCGGATTGCCTCCATGGCGAGCGGTTCTTCCATACCAAGGGTCCAAGCGGTAACTCCGCCTAATTTATATTTGGCGACAAGTTCGCTGCGTAGTTTGTAGCTCTGTGCATTTTGATACCAAGCGGTGCGGGTTGCAGTACAAATAGTTGATCGACCATCTGCAGTATTTCCTTCGTAGGCTTTTGTATATGTAAAAGTTGCTTCCCCAAATTTCTCATCAAATACAGGTGTAACTTGATAGTTAGCCGCCAGAGTTGCAGCATCGCGCATAACAAATGTTGCAGCCTTTGCGCCGACTTTGATCGCGTTAGCAAATGGTGCAGGGCAAACGCCTTCAACTTTAGTAACCCAGTCGCGACCGTAACCAGCAAGCCCAACATAAACTTTAGAAGCCGGCATGATTGACGTTGCATAAGCGACAGTTTTTTCAGTCCAAGCGATCGGTCCAATTGGGCCAACTTTGGCAACTGAATAGTCGTAAGTCATGATTCGCAAGCGATCGATGTGCGGTGCAATTTGTGGCCAGGCATAGACCGTATAACCCTTTTGTTTCTCCGCTGGATTAAAGTTATATGGAGTCGAAACGGATAGTAATTTGTTATTTGCGTGCAGCAGTGCTGCAAGTTCTTTTACGAAGGCCACCCAAAGTGGCGCAGTCTTGGCCCAGGTTGTATTTCCATCAACGAAGGCAAAACCCTCAAAATCTAAATCGATACCATCGAAGTTATTTGCCAGCACATAATCATTTAGTGTTTTTGCAATTTTTGTTCGGTTAGCGGCGCCCGCTAATAGATTTGCTAATACCAACTTATCCATTCCATCTGTGATGGTTGGAATTATCTGAAAACCCGCAGCGCGCATGGCTGCAAGTGGAGTTGCTATCGGAACACTGGGATTTCCGGTTGCATATAAATCGCTGACATAGGCAGCTTTAGCTTTGCCATCGTATTTAAGGGTGTACCAAAAAGGCATCACTTCTTTTATTAGATCTGCGTTATTAAGAGCCGCTGGAAGTGCCGTCTTCATCGAGTAATACGGAATCCAACCAGTAAGAATTTTCCGTGGTTGGTTTGCGCTATTTGCCTGCGGTGAAGTTACGACGCTAAGCGTTAGTAGAACTACTAAGAATTTACTTGTCAGGCGAATTGCGCGGGAGGCCGTCATAGATTTCTTTGCATACTGGACAGACTGGGTATTTTTCGGGATCTCGCGATGGGATCCATTTCTTGCCACAGAGCGCACGTACTGCTTTACCGGTGACCGCTGATTCGACGATCTTTTCCTTCTTTACGTAGTGCGCAAAACGATCATGGCCCCCATCGTCTTCTTGTAGCCGTTCATCTTGTTGGTTTTGGGGGCGGGTAAGTAGATCTGTATCTCCGTCTAATTCAGGAGAGTTCTTACGGAAAATACCCATGTCCGAAAGGATAGTGGCAGCAGGTAGAATTTGAAGATGAAGGACTTGCTACGCACCGCAGATTTATCGCGCGCCGATGTCGATTTGCTGCTCGATACTGCAGCTGATTTCGCCAAGAATCCACTTCGCTCAAAAGATGCGCTAGCCAATAAAACAGTTGCGATCTACATGACCAAGCCTTCAACGCGAACACGTCTTTCCTCCGAAACGGCTGTCGCCCATCTTGGCGGTACTCCAATATTTATTCGCGGCGATGAACTGCAACTCGGACGCGGTGAAACGATCGCTGATACTGCGCGCATTATCAGCGGTTATTGCGATGCTTTAATTATTAGAACTTTTGCACAAGCAGATGTCGATGAACTCGGCGCTAACGCATCGATTCCAGTTATCAATGCCCTAACTGATGATGACCATCCAACGCAATTACTTGCCGACTGGTTAACAATTCGCGAAACTTTTGGCAGCGAGGTTAAGAATAGAAAATTTGTTTACCTCGGTGATGGAAATAATATGTCGCACGCTTGGCTAACTATGGGCGCGATTATGGGTGCACATGTCGTTGCTGCAACTCCCGATGGAAAATGGGCGCCAAGTGCTGATGTAGTTGCACAAGCAAAGAAGATCGCCGAAAAGACTGGCGCAATTATTGAAGTAACAAATGATCCCGAGGCAGCATCTAAGGGCGCTAGCGTTTTATATACAGATGTCTGGATGTCGATGGGAGATCCCGAGGCAGAACGCGCTGAAAAAATTAAAGTGCTGGCACCTTTTGCTGTGACAGATAATTTGATGGCACTCACCGAAAAAGATTCCGTCTTCATGCACTGCTTGCCCGCACACCGTGGCGAAGAAGTGGCAGCATCTGTTATCGATGGGCCGAAATCGGTCATCTGGCGCGAGGCCTATCACCGCCGCACAACCATTCAGGCCTTGCTCTATCACCTCACTCGAGGCGAACTTAAAGGGACATTGATTTAACTTCCGAGTACTGTTTGCGCATGCGTGTAGCCGTCCCATTAGAAGTCAAAACTGGTGAAAAGCGCGTTGCGCTAGTTCCAGACATAATCAATAAATTAACTCGCCTTGGATATGAAGTCGTAATCCAATCTGGCGCGGGTGATAACTCACAAGGCACTGACGCTGCTTACACAGCCGCTGGTGCAACTGTGGTTAAGGGCGATGTTCTCGCTACTGCAGATGTAATTCTCTCTGTCCAGCCACTTACTCCAGCACAAATGGCCACCTTAAAGAGTGGTGCAATAACTATTTCATTCCTATCTACCGTGACGGCTGTCGATTCGATTGATGCCGCGATCAAAGCTGGCGTAACCGCTTTCTCTCTCGAATTGGTTCCGCGTATTTCTCGCGCGCAATCAATGGACGCGCTTACCTCACAAGCGCTGTGTGCTGGTTATCGCGCAGTTCTAGTTGGCGCTGAAATGTCACCACGTTTCTTCCCATTGTTAATGACTGCGGCAGGAACAGTTACACCAGCTCAAGTTCTGGTACTCGGTGCCGGCGTTGCTGGATTGCAAGCTATTGCAACTGCGCGTCGCTTAGGTGCAGTTGTATCGGCTTACGACGTGCGCCCATCATCTGCCGATGAAGTTAAATCAATGGGTGCAACTTTTATCGAACTCGAACTTGAATCACTCGAAGGTGCTGGCGGTTATGCGCGCGAGATGACTGAAGAACGCGCTGCCAAGCAACGCGAACTTTTGACGCCTTACATCGCAAAATCACATGTAGTTATTACAACTGCAGCAGTGCCAGGTCGCACTGCACCACGTTTAATGACGCAAGCGATGATTGATTCGATGGAACCAGGAACAGTTATCGTTGACTTGGCTGCTGAAACTGGCGGAAACGTCGAAGGTTCAAAACCTGGCGAAGTAATTGTTACTAGCGGCGGAGTTCGCATTTGGGGCGGAAAAGATGTGCCAAGCCAGTTGCCATTCCACGCATCTAGTTTGTACTCACGAAATGTCGTTAATTTACTGACTTTAATGACAACTGGAACTAAAGATGGCACACCGGTTGCACTCAATCTCGACTTTGCCGATGAAATTATCAACGCCGCGGCGGTTACACATGGTGGCCAACGACGCGACCCAAGCGCAGGAGGTGCCAAATAATGGATGCAATGGCGATCGTCTCGATCTTCGTTCTCGCAGTATTCGTTGGCTTTGAAGTAGTTTCCAAAGTTTCATCAACGCTTCACACACCTCTTATGTCTGGTGCCAACGCAATTCACGGCGTCATTCTCGTGGGCGCCATCATCGTATGTTCACATAGCGAAACCACGCTCGAACTAACCCTTTCTGTGCTTGCAATTGTGCTTGCAACAATCAACATGATCGGTGGATTCGTCGTTACCGACCGCATGCTCGAAATGTTTAAGGGTAAGAAGAAAGGAGCAGATAAATGAGTCGCACTATGTATGACTTAATCGGCCTCGCCGCTGGCGTCTGCTTCATCCTCGCCCTTAAAGGTTTATCTCACCCAAAGACTGCGCGTCGCGGAAATTTAATTGGGGCATTTGGTGCAACAGTTGCAACTCTCGTTGTATTTGCTTACAAAGCTCCACTTCATAACCTTGGTTGGATCTTGGGCGCGATTGCCGTCGGTTCAATCATCGGTGTTCCAGCTGCACGTAAAGTTCAGATGACACAGATGCCGCAACTTGTTGCCCTATTTAACGGTGTTGGTGGCGGCGCCGCAGCGCTCGT
>WLLM01000069.1 GCA_009700715.1 Actinomycetota bacterium | reverse complement strand
TGCCGCACGCGATCTTGCTTCATATCTGGCTTCTCTGGAAGCCGATCCTGGACAACTCGATACGTTGCAGGCGCGTAAAGCCGAACTCCTCGCCTTTCTCAAGAAATGGGGAACTGCTAGCGACCCTGACGAAGATTTGGTGCAACTAGCTGCGAAGGCTAAGAACGCGAAGATTGAAATTGAAGATCTAACCGGTGGTGATGAAAGAATTGCTGAACTAGAAAAAGATCTCGGCGATATCAAAAAGAAACTTTTATCTGCTGCGCAAAAGTTAACTCAGATTCGTATCGCTGGAGCGGAAAAACTTTCAAAAGCAGTTTCTGAAGAAATTCATCAGTTATCAATGCCACATACCCAATATTCGGTCTCAGTTAACTCACCTGAATACAAGGGCGCATTGAAAGAATCTGATTTTACCGTTATGGGTTGCGATGAAATTTCGATGCAGATTCAGGGACATAAAGACGGTCCACTTATTGCACTAGGTAAAGGTGCCAGCGGTGGTGAAATGTCGCGCATTATGTTGGCGCTAGAAGTTGTACTCGCAGCGACCCATCCTGTTGGAACATATATATTTGATGAAGTTGACGCTGGAGTTGGCGGCAAAGCCGCGATCGAAGTTGGTCGCAGACTTGCAGCCCTTGCTAAACACACGCAAGTAATTGTTGTCACACATCTGCCACAAGTTGCTGCATGGGCGGATTCTCACTTTGTGGTCAAGAAGAGCAGTGACGGTACCGTTACGGCATCGGATGTTCAGGCGTTAGATGCGCAATCCCGAGTGGAAGAAATTGCGCGAATGTTGGCTGGTCTCGAAGAGTCAACCAGCGCACGTGAACACGCGGCCGAGCTGCTGGCGATGCGAGGCTAACCCCTAAACCAGTGATAGGTTTGTCTTCCATGGGCCAAGCGCATGTGACTAAACATATTTTCGTAACCGGTGGAGTAGCTTCAAGTTTGGGCAAAGGGCTCACCGCCTCAAGTCTTGGCAGGTTATTAGTTGCCCGCGGTATTCGCGTGACGATGCAAAAGCTCGATCCCTACCTAAATGTCGATCCCGGCACCATGAATCCATTTCAACACGGTGAAGTCTTCGTAACAGATGATGGCGCCGAAACAGATTTGGATATTGGACATTACGAGAGATTTCTTGATCGCAATCTGCAAGGTTCGGCAAACGTAACAACCGGTCAGGTTTATTCGCGAGTTATAGCGCGTGAACGTCGTGGCGAATACTTAGGCGAAACCGTTCAAGTAATTCCGCATATCACCAATGAAATTAAAGAGCGTATGCATGCAATGGCATCGCCTGATGTAGATGTCGTAATCACCGAAATTGGCGGAACAGTTGGCGACATTGAGTCACAACCATTCTTAGAAGCTGCCCGACAGATGCGCCAAGAAGTTGGTCGCGATAACGTCTTTTACCTGCACATTTCGCTAGTTCCATACATTGGTCCATCGGGTGAATTAAAGACAAAGCCAACCCAACACTCGGTGGCTGCGCTTCGCAGTATCGGTATTGCACCAGATGCGGTTGTGTTGCGATCTGATCGCGAGATTCCGATGAGTATTAAGAAGAAGATTTCTTTGATGTGCGATGTTGATGCCGAAGCGGTAGTCGCGGCAGTCGATGCCCCCTCGATTTACGACATTCCGAAAGTTCTCTTCGCTGAAGGTTTAGATGCATATGTTGTCCGTCGCCTATCGCTAGGTGGCCACGAAGTGCTATGGGGCGAATGGGATGACTTGCTTGAGAAGGTGCATCATCCAAAGCATCAGGTAAGAGTTGCACTGGTTGGAAAATATATTGATCTACCAGATGCTTACCTCTCGGTATCAGAGGCTTTACGTGCTGGCGGTTTTGCAAATAGCGCAAAGGTGTCGATCGTTTGGATTCCTAGCGATGACTGTGAAACTCCAGAAGGAGCCAAGAAGGCGCTGAGCGATATCGATGCGATCTGTGTGCCAGGTGGATTTGGTGTTCGTGGCATTGAAGGAAAGTTAGGCGCTCTCAAGTTTGCCCGTGAAAATAAGATCCCAACTCTCGGACTTTGTTTAGGCTTGCAGTGCATGGTTATTGAAGCAGCACGAAACCTAGCCGGAATTAAAGATGCTAATTCTGCTGAGTTTTCGCCAGAGTCCGGAACTCATGTAATTGCAACGATGGATGATCAGAAGAAGATAGTTTCCGGCGAGGCCGATATGGGCGGCACAATGCGTCTTGGTTTATATACCGCGACGTTAAAGCCTGGTTCGATTGTGGCTAAGACATACGGCGCGCAAGAGATCTCAGAGCGTCACCGCCATCGTTATGAAGTAAATAATCAATACCGTGATCAAATTTCGAGTGCTGGTCTTACATTCTCGGGTATGTACAAAGAACGCGACCTCGTGGAGTTTGTAGAACTACCTGAAGAGGTGCATCCTTATTACGTGGGAACACAGGCACACCCTGAGTTGCGCTCTCGACCAACTCGTCCTCATCCACTTTTTGTTGGTCTCATCGCGGCTGCTATTAAAGCGAAAGGTTAAGAAATGCTCGTAGGAGTTCCTAAAGAGATTAAAGTCCATGAATCCCGTGTTGCTCTCACTCCTGAAGGCGTCTTCGAGTTTGTGCGAAACGGTCATGAAGTTGTAATTGAAAAAGGGGCCGGCTTAGGTTCCTCTATTTCGGATGCCGATTTCATCGCAGCCGGAGCCCGCATCGAAGGCGATATTGAAAAGCTTTGGAAAGAAGCGGATTTAATTCTCAAAGTTAAAGAACCAATCGAAGCGGAATATCCGAGACTGCGTTCTGGACAAATTCTCTTTACCTACTTGCACTTAGCCGCTAGCAAACCTTGCACCGATGCGCTCTTAAAAAGTGGCACTACGGCGATCGCTTATGAAACTGTTGAAGTAAATGGAACTCTGCCTCTTCTTGCTCCAATGAGTGAAGTTGCCGGTCGTCTTTCTGTTCAAGTTGGTGCCTTTGCGCTACAAAAGCCAAATGGTGGACGAGGAGTTTTGCTCGCTGGTGTTCCCGGAGTAGCACCAGGCAAAGTTGTTGTAATTGGCGGGGGAGTCGCAGGCTTAAATGCTGCTGTAATTGCAATGGGTATGGGAGCAGATGTAACTGTCTTAGATCGTTCCTTGGCGCGTTTGGCCCATATAGATTCACTTTATAACGGTCGAATTAAGACACTTGCCTCTACGCTGCACGCCATTGATCGAGAGATTAAGAACGCTGATTTAGTAGTCGGTGCAGTACTAGTGCACGGTGCAAAAGCGCCAAAACTTGTTACTAATGCACAAGTTGCACAAATGAAGCCAGGATCAGTCTTGGTAGATATCGCGATCGATCAAGGTGGCTGCTTCGAAGATTCCAAGCCAACCACTCATGCCGAACCAACCTTTAATGTGCATGGATCAGTCTTCTATTGCGTAGCGAATATGCCTGGCGCGGTTCCGGTTGCATCAACCTACGCGCTAACCAATGCGACGTTGCCTTACGCCCTTGCTATTGCCAATAAGGGTTGGGAGCGCGCAATCGAAGAAGATCCTGCTTTAGATCGTGGACTAAATGTTCATGCTGGAAAGATTCGCTACAACGCGGTTGCTCTGGCTCACGGTTATGAATCTTGATTCTGCGCTTAAATCATTTGTAGACCATTTAACAATTGAGCGTGGCTTATCTCTGAATTCAATCTCTGCTTATAAGCGAGACCTCGCTAAGTTTTCTCAGTTTTTAGCTAAGGGCTCATTGGATTTTGAAAAGCTAACCGAGGGCGAGATAACGGATTTCGAAGTTTGGCTCAAAGAATCAAAACTTGCTGTAACAAGTATCAATCGCAACATTTCAGCGCTTAAGAGTTTCTATAAGTACGCGGCACAAGAGTTTTCGATTACTAATCCAGTTAGCGCAATGTCTAGTTCTAAAGTTCCACGCAGATTGCCTAAAGCGCTGACCATCAAGGAAGTTACTTCTTTAATTGAAGCGACCAAGCGAGAAGGGGATCCGATTTCACTTCGTGACCATGCGATTATTGAGATGCTGTACGGTACCGGCGCGCGTGTTAGCGAAATTGTCGGTGTGGATATAAACGATTTTGCGCAAGGCGAAGTTGAAGGCAATTCAATTACAACGCTGAAGTTGCGAGGAAAAGGTTCTAAGGAACGAATCGTTCCGCTGGGAAGTTTCGCAAAGTCGGCACTTGATGAGTATTTAGTTCGCATCAGACCTAACCTGTTAACAAAGAGTAAATCTGCAAGAGTTGAAACTGCGCTCTTCTTAAATCAGCGTGGTTCAAGATTGTCACGTCAGAGCGCATGGCAGGTTATTTCCGATGCCGCAGATGCAACAGGGCTAACTGGCAAAGTTTCGCCTCACGTATTTCGACATTCATATGCCACGCATTTGTTAGACGGTGGCGCCGATATCCGCGTTGTTCAAGAGTTACTTGGGCATGCCTCAGTTACTACGACGCAGATTTACACCTTGATTACGATAGATAAAGTGCGCGAGGCTTACGCCACCGCGCACCCGCGAGCCAATTAAATTCCGCGAAGTCTACGAGCAAGAATTGATTGGTCACCTTTTGCTTCAAGGTCTGCAACTATTACAGCAATCGATTCTCGAACAATTCGACCACGATCAACTGCAAGGCCTAAATCTCCACGCAAAGTTAAGCGAGCTTGATCAAGGTCAAATAGTTCATCGGGGGATAGGTAAACCGTAATCTTTTCATCATGCTTTTCGCGACCAGATGGCGAACGATCAACTGTTGTAACACGACGACGAGGAGTTGAACGAACACCCTTCTTTGTCTTAGGCGAGGATGGAGCAACACCGATTGGCTTACTTACTTCTTGAGCTTCTTCAACAACTTGCCGAACAGCGCTCAGTGCTGGTGTGTTGGCGCGGAAGAGTTCATCTGCTCCGGGCAAGCTAGCTCTACGTGTCATCGTGCGCCTCCTCGGGCAATTAATTCGCGGGCAAGTCTGCGGTAAGAAGCAGCTCCACCCGATGATGATGCATAACTGGTGATTGGTTCGCCGGCAACAGTCGTTTCTGAGAAGCGAATTGTTTTGGCAATAATTGTTTCAAAGACATCTTCTGGATATTTTTCCAGGATTGCGGTTAGAACCTCGCGGTTGTGCAAGGTCTTCTTTTCAAACATGGTTGCGAGAATTCCGATCAATTTAAGATCTGGATTAAGGAAGTTCTTGACCTTATCGATATTTCCCTTAAGTTCGATAAATCCGTGCAGTGCAAAGTATTCGCATTGCAGCGGAACAATTACTTCATCAGAAGCTACGAGCGCGTTAATGGT
>WLLM01000068.1 GCA_009700715.1 Actinomycetota bacterium | reverse complement strand
ATCGATAGTTGGGAACGTCGCGTTCCAACTGCCAAGCTCAACTCATTCCTTGGAGCTCTCATCGGAGCGACGCCACCACCTGTTCGCGGTGGCAAGCAACCTAAGATTTATTACGCGACGCAGGCTGGCATCGCGCCACCGAAGTTTGTGATCTTCTCAAGTGGTTGGATCGAACCTTCCTATCGCCGCTTCATTGAGCGCCGCTTGCGCGAGGAGTTCGGCTTCCCGGGCACCCCAGTTATGGTGGCGATTCGAGTAAAAGAGCGCGATTAATGGGAATCATGAAGAAATTGCCGCTGCTGACTGTGCCTAATGCGCTGACCTTTCTGCGAGCCCTTGGAATCCCGCTCTTTATCTATTTGGCGATCTCACTTGAAGCCGACGGTTGGGCGATTCTCACTCTTGCGATCGGGGGAGCCACCGATTATTTCGATGGAAAAATTGCGCGTGCATGGGGGCAAGAATCAAGGTTTGGCGAATTAGCCGATCCTGCAATCGATCGCTTGTACATAGTCGCAACGCTAATTGTCCTTTACATGCGAGATGCGATTCCGCTTTGGGTAATCCTTTTACTTCTTGTCCGCGATGCAATCCTGGCCTTAGCCACGCTCGCTTTAACGGCAAAGTCTCTACCACCACTTAAGGTTACTTATTTAGGTAAAGCGGCAACCTTTAATCTGCTCTATGCCTTTCCATTTCTATTACTCGCGCTGCATTCGGGTTGGTACGGAACAGCTGCATTTATTTTGGGATGGAGTTTCGCTCTGTGGGGGATCGCCCTTTATCTATTTACGGGAGCGAGTTATCTTCGCGTTGCGGTTTCACTCTTGAGAAAATCACGATAGTTTTCTCCCATGTCATCGATCCCAGATAATTTGCAATACACGAAAGAGCACGAGTGGGTTGCTGCAACCGGAAATATTTATCGTATGGGGATCACCGATTATGCGCAGGGCGCATTGGGTGACATTGTCTATGTGCAACTTCCAAAGATTGGCGAAAACGTAACCGCTGACAAGGTTTGCGGTGAAGTCGAATCAACCAAGAGCGTCTCTGAAATCTTTGCACCTGTGACTGGCAAGGTTGTGGCAGTTAACGATGCGCTAGGTAGCGCGCCTGAAACAATCAACACCGATCCATATGGCGCGGGCTGGTTGGCCGATATTGAAGTAGCGGCTCCTGTTGCTGGCCTACTCTCTGCCGACGAATATCGTCAAATCACCGCATAGAAACGGCAAGATTTACCCCAAAATTTCCGCTTGATTTCTTTCGCCACTCTCTCTAAGGTCATCCTCAGGTTGAAGTTGAACCTCGTAACCAAGGAAGGGAGCAAGCAATGAACCAACCAAAGTCCAATAGCGAACTCACCTCCACCTTGCATCTCGGGGTTCGCTCGGTAGTAGATGGTTCCCCAGAGAGCGCTTTGAATGCGCTTCTCTCATCGGCTAACGAACTAGATCTTGTTGCGCTGAATGCGATTTTGGATGGGCCGGCCGATCGCGCCATGGTCGTAATCCATCGTGGGCCTGCTAAAGGCGCGCGATTTCTGATTGATCAAAACGAAGTTGCGATCGGGCGCTCGACAGATTCACCAGTATTTCTTGATGACGTTACCGTCTCAAGAAAACATGCGGTGATCGAAGCTAGAGAAGGCGTTTTCACTTTACGTGATCTAGGAAGCCTTAACGGTACATATTTAAACAATCAAACTGTTTCAGAATCTCAGCTAGCAACCGGAGATGAAATTCAGATCGGCAAGTTTCACCTGCTTTTCATCTCTAAAAAGAATTAAGTTTCAAAAGTAAAGAATTTAAACGTCTAACTAGCAGTAGGGGAGATTATCGTGAGCGTTCCAGCACGCGCATATTTAAGTATCGGTGAAGTTCTATCTAAGTTACGTGGAGATTTTCCGGATATCACTATTTCGAAGATCCGCTTTCTTGAATCCGAAGGATTGATCGAACCTCAACGAACTCCTTCTGGCTACCGTAAATTCACAGCAACTGATCTCGAGCGCCTTCGGTACGTCCTGCTTTTGCAGCGCGATCAGTACCTACCCCTTCGCGTAATTAAAGAGAATTTGGAAGCCTTAGATCGTGGATTAGATCCCGCTCCTGCTGGGGGAGTCGCATCACCTCGTCCGACTTTGGCAACTGTTGATAACGATGCTTCACCAGAATCATTTGGTGCCACCTCAGATCTACGCCTTTCTCGTGAAGAGTTGCTTAAAGCAAGCGGTTTAATTGATAGCCAACTAGTTGAGCTGGAGTCTTTTGGTTTTATCGCGCTACGCGGTCGTCACTATGACGCTGATGCGCTCTCTGTCGCTAAGGCAGTTGCCGAGATGGCCGGTTTCGGAATCGAAGCGCGACACTTGCGTTCATTTAAATCTGCAGCAGATCGCGAAATTGGTTTAATCGAGCAGGTTATTACTCCCATCAATCGCCAGAAATCTGCCGACTCAAAGGCTCGCGCCGAAGAAGTACAAAAGCAGATCGCATCTCTTTCAGTGCGTTTACATGCCGGTCTAGTTCGCGCTGGTCTCAATCGTCCACGCCAGTAATTAACCGACGCGATAGCAATTAGACGATGTTGGTAAATATGGAGGTAGTCGGTGTTCGCATCGAGATGCCTTCGAATCAACCGATCGTCCTGCTCAAAGAAATTGATGGTTCACGCTTTCTGCCGATCTGGGTAGGGGCGGTCGAAGCCACTGCGATCGCATTCGCCCAACAAGGATTAGCCGCCCAACGTCCGCTAACTCACGACCTGCTCGGCAATATCCTTGAAGTCGCAGATCTAACAATGACCGCGGTACATATAACCGAACTTAAAGATGGGGTCTTCTTCGCTGAGATTCAGATCCGAGATAGCCAATCGGCGCTCTTGAAAGTCTCAGCTCGCCCCTCAGATGCAATCGCTATCGCCCTTCGTACCAAGAGCAATATCCTCGCCGAATCCGATCTCTTAGATCAGGTAGGGATCGATATTCCAGAACGGTTAATCGAGGGCGATGGCGAGGTCGGTTCCGAAGAATCCGGGGCTAGTTCAGATAGCGAGCTCGAACGATTCCGTGAATTCCTCGATCAGATCAATCCGGAGGATTTTGCAGGGTAGGGGTTAAAGTCTCACTCTCTACTTGAGGTTTGCCCCGTGTCGGTCGTTGTCTAGCCCACCTACTACTCGTAGCCTTATCCCAGATCAAACTTCCCCGAGCAGAATCGAGAGCGACGTGACCTCCCCAGTTACGCAAGAAGGCCAGAACGAGATCGGCTATCGCGGAGCAACTGCATGTGCAGCTGCAGGTATTTCATATCGCCAATTAGATTATTGGGCACGCACCGGATTACTCGAACCAAGTGTGCGCACCGCAAGTGGATCTGGAACTGCGCGACTTTATGGATTCCGCGACATTTTGGTTCTCAAGATCGTTAAGCGTTTACTCGATGCTGGAGTTTCACTTCAAAATATTCGAACTGCGGTAAATCATTTACGCAGTCGTGGAGTTACTGAATTAGAAAGTATTACCTTGATGAGCGATGGCGCTTCAATCTATGAGTGCGCCAACGCCGATGAGATCGTTGACCTTCTTCAAGGCGGTCAAGGCGTATTTGGTATCGCGGTGGGTAAAGTTTGGCATGAGGTTGAGGGTTCACTTGCGACTCTTCAGGGCGAGATCAATGGCGAGATCGTTACTGGCGGTGTTGAAAGTAACGACGAGCTTTCTCTACGTCGAAAGGCTAAAGGCGCCTAAAAGCCATATTCTTCCCCAATGGATTGCTAGCAATACTCGCTAGCGAATTTAACCGGGGGAGTTGCTTTGACTTTAGAACATGGCGCATTTGTCGATCGCCACATAGGTCCAACGCATGCCAATGAAGTTGCGATGTTGGAGCAACTTGGTTTTAAGTCCCTAACAGATTTTATCTCCGCCGTAGTTCCTTCCGCGATTGCAATGAAGGATCCTCTGGAAAAGCATTTACCCAGCGCGGTGACAGAAGTTGAAGCGATTTCGCTCCTTCGTGAAATGGCCGCAGAGAATAAAGTTTTCACTTCTTTAATTGGAACTGGTTATTACGGAACTATTACTCCTGCCGTTATTAAGAGAAATGTTTTAGAAAACCCTGCCTGGTACACCGCGTATACGCCATATCAACCTGAGATTTCACAGGGACGTTTAGAAGCGCTCTTTGCATTCCAGACCGTTGTCTGCGATCTCACCGGCTTAGCGATCGCAAATGCTTCAATGCTTGATGAAGGAACAGCGGCCGCCGAAGCGATGACATTGGCGCGACGTAATTTCAAGGGCGAAGATTCTGCTGTTTTTGTAATTGATGCCGCACTTCATCCGCAAACCAAAGCGGTAGTAATAACTCGCGCAAAGCCTTTGGGAATTTCAATTGCAGAAGTAGATATAGAAAACGCCGCTTCGCTAGCCGATTTAAATTATTTCGGAGTTTTGGTTCAGTATCCAAATACCTATGGCGAAATTAAAGATTATCAAAGCGTTGCTGATGCTGTTCATGCCAAAGACGCCCACTTGATTGCAGCAACCGATCTTTTGGCGCTAACACTTTTGAAAGCACCCGCCGAATGGGGAGCAGATGTTGCAGTTGGTAGCGCACAACGTTTCGGTGTTCCTATGGGATTTGGCGGACCACATGCTGGTTTTATGTCAGTACGCACTGGTCTAGAACGTTCGCTACCTGGTCGTTTAATTGGACAGAGCGTTGATGCACACGGCAATCCAGCTTTTCGTTTAGCTCTGCAAACTCGCGAACAACATATTCGACGCGACAAGGCGACAAGCAATATTTGCACCGCGCAAGTTCTTCTTGCGAATATGAGCGCCTTCTATGCGATGTGGCATGGCCCGCTCGGTTTGAGAAAAATCGCGCAACGAGTCAATTCCTTCACAACAATATTTGCTGGCGCAGTTAAGGCGGCAGGGCTAGAGATCACCAATGAAAGTTTCTTCGATACTTTGACGATCAAAACGGGTAGCGCTGATCAGATTATTGCTAAGGCCGCTGAGTTAAAGATCAATCTACGAAAAGTTTCTGATGAAGAAGTTGGTATTTCTTTCGATGAAACCACAACTATTGAACTTGTGAAGTCGCTTGCTGCCATTTTTAATTTGAAGTTAGATCTGTCCACACAGGGGAGTGGTATTCCAAAGGCCTCTCAGCGAACCAGTAGCTACCTCGCACATCCGGTCTTTAATACCTATCACTCCGAAACCGCGATGATGCGATACCTGCGAACCTTGGCTGATCGTGATCTTGCGCTAGATCGCACAATGATTCCGTTGGGCTCTTGCACCATGAAATTAAATGCAGCCACTGAAATGGAAGCGGTTACTTGGCCCGAATT
>WLLM01000067.1 GCA_009700715.1 Actinomycetota bacterium | reverse complement strand
GCTCAGTTGGTACGAGCGCGCGACTGAAAATCGTGAGGTCGACAGTTCGATCCTGTCCCGAGCCACAAGTTAAGAATTACTTATAAAAGTTTAGGTTCGCCCATTAACTCTTCTAGCTTTGCTTGGAGAGTTTTTTCATCCCCTTCAACAAGCAGCCTTTTATCACGGCCTAATTCGCCGTAAACAATTGTGAAATCACGGGCACGTAAATTAAATGCGTTAGCTAACTCTTTAATAACTGCCTGATTGGCTTTGCCGTCAACTGCAGGTGCTTGCACCGCAACGATTAATCGAGGTGGTTCGCCAACGCTTCCGCCAACTTTGTTGCGGGATGCATTTGGTCTTACGCGAATTTCAAGAAGGAAAGCCACGTACTAAAAAGAATTAACCAGCAGATCCTGAACCAGATGGTCCAGCTTTGCGCTGAACTTGTGGGGCTCCGCCGCTACGTTGACCACCACGAATCTTGGAACCGCCTTCGGCGTGGTTCTGTGTTCCTGGTGCGCCCTTTTTACCTTTTTTTGCTTCAAGGGCAGCGAGCATTCTCGCCTTTACATCGTCGTTGTTAGCCATGTGAGCAGTCTACCCCTCAGATGGAATACGTAAGAAGTAAACCAATTTAAAGAGCCAAGCAACGCCACCAAGAGCCATTAATTGATATCCGGCGGTATCCGGCCAGGTATAGATCGCCAATGCGAGTGCGCCGTAAAAACCTGCGAATCCCCACAAAGTAAATGCAGTTGCGCGACGTTGTAAACCAACTCGCATCAATCGATGTGACAGGTGGTCTGTACCGCCTTGAAATGGTGAAATACCGCGATAAATACGCGAGGTGACAGCCACTGTTGTATCCAAGATCGGAACCGCCATAAGGGCCAGTGGGATCGCAAAAGATTTAATTTGTGGAACAACTCCAGGGCTTAAGCGGATAGTTAGTACCGAGATGATGATGCCGAGAAAGAGTGCGCCAGCATCGCCCATGTAGATCTTGGCAGGTGCGCGGTTCCACATAAGAAATCCTGCGGTGGCACCTGCAGTAACTATGGCCAGAGCGCTAACCAAGATTTGTTGGCGGTCGTAGGCGATGAAGAATAAGAAGAAGGTAATGACTGCAACTGTGCCAGCTGCGCCACCATCGAGATTGTCGAAGAAGTTGATCGAGTTGCAGACGCCAACTATCCAAAGAACAGAGATTGCGTAGTTAAGAAAAGTGTTATTAAAGGCAACGCCCATAGTGTCGGTTGATGTAAGAATGACTGCAACGATTACGCCGGTCGCGGTTTGTGCAATTAAACGTGGCCAAGGTTCAAGGCCTTTTAGATCATCAATCAAACCCATCAACGAAATTGCCATCGCAGGTACTAATACAAAACTTGCTAAACGAAAAGTCTCCATAGAGAAATCAACGGCTAGGAGTGAACCGTATGAAGCGCCAACAACGCCAATGGCAATTGCTACTCCGCCTAAATATGGGACTGGTTCTTTCTGAACTTTGCGCGCCAAATTAGGGGCGTCAACTGCACCGACGCTGATTGCGATCTTGCGCATCAATGGCGTGATAGCGCCGACAAAGATAAATGTGAGCGCGCCAAGGAAAAGGAATTGCGAGACTGAATATTCCATCGGGTTAATTACTTGTCATCACTCTTAAAATAATTATTGCGCAGGTCATCAACTTCAGATTTACGGAATCTGCGGTGGCCACCGAGTGTGCGAATTGAAGTTAACTTGCCAGCCTTTGCCCAGCGAGTAACTGTCTTGGGATCAACGCCGAATAGCTCGGCAACTTCGCGCGGGGTGAGCAAGATTTCTGCATCTGGCAGACGATTCATAACGCACCTTTTCCATCCAATCGGTCAGCGCTTAAAGGCGATGTCCGATTTGTAACGAGTGTCGGAAGTATCCGCCAAAGTGAGCGTAAATAGCAATAGCCGAAATGAGGGCTAAATCGCGGATTCGAAGCCCTGCACTACGCGCCAACGCGTTACTAGTCGCTCATAACCTTGGCCAGCCATCTGGCCATCGCCTGCTGCAAGGCCTGAAAGTGAAAGAAGAACATCTTCAACGGAAGTATCAGCTTCGATACCGGATTCTTCACCTGCTAATTTCATTCCGTGATCGAGATATCCGGCAAGCCCGCCGTAGTCGAGTTCAACTAGTGATTGTTGATGGAACATCTCTAACCATTCGAGCAAATGTTCAATCTCGGCTTCTACTGATCCTTCACCGAAAGCACCTAAAACAGTTTGATGCGCAACTTGAGTACGTGCAATCGCATCAGAAAGTTTGGCGCGCATTACACAGAACGGACCATCTTGATCAACACCGCGTACGCGATCTTCGGGCATAAACATGGAGAACCAACGCGGCGGAATAATCCAATTTTCGGTGATGATGTGTGGCACGCGATCGTCCATTAAATCAACGCCGGCGGTGATTACATCTTCTAAATTCTGTGGCAAGAAATATGGAGTAACCGATGATGGAAGTGAATCTTTGAAATCATCGAGCGCGGCCCAACAACGAGTTGCGGTCGACCAAGGAGAAATGTAACGAACGCCATCGATATCTAAAATGTGCGCGCCATCTGGGCGACCTGCTGGTGGTTCTGGAAAAACTAAACGACGCAGCGCCAACTTTTGTTCATTACGAGTTGAATTTTCATCTGCGGCTAAATCTTGCCAACGCAAGCGATCTGCGGGCTCGAATGCAGAAAGTGGTTCGTAGATTCGAAGTGATGCTACGTACGGAGTTGGTCTCACAGTTTTACTTTACTAGTGAGGAATTAAGCACGCGGAATGTAATTTCCTTCAGCAAAGGGATCATCCTCATCGCGAGATTTATTTGAAGAATCTTCGCCGTGGAGTTCTTTGGCGAGACGATCGAGGTCCATCTCCTGAGAGTTGTACTTGAGATCTCTGGCAACTTTTGTCTGTTTAGCTTTTGCACGGCCGCGACCCATAGGGCGACCTCCTTACCAACGTGTATTTCGTCAAGACGCGAAGGTTATCGCGTCAGGTAGTTACCTTCCAAAGCAGCCGAACCGGGGCCAGATTGAGCGTGAATTGAGCCTGCGACCCAGGCTTTCATGCCTCGGGCGGCCAACGAGCGGATAGTGAGATCGGCGATCGCTGGGTCGATGATGGCCACCATGCCGATTCCAGCGTTCCAGGTGCGCTCCATATCCGACTGCGGAACTCCGGCTACCTGAGCCATGAACTCCATTTCGGCGGGCAGGGCCCAAGTGCTGCGGTCGTATTTTGCGATTAAGCCGTCTGGGATAACACGAGCGGTGTTGTCGGCCAAACCGCCGCCAGTGATGTGAGAAAAAGTGCGAATATTTTCTTGTTGGGCTCTGATTAACGCTAAACAATCTAAAGTGTAAATCTCAGTTGGTGTTAAAAGAATTTCACCAAGTGGCTTGGTTAGTCCTTCGTAAGTTTTATTGAGATCAAGTTTCTGCGTGGCCAAGATATGGCGCACTAACGAATAACCATTGGCATGGAATCCGCTGGCTGGCATTGCAATAATCGCATCGCCTGTTTTAACGCGATGAGAGCCAAGTTGTTTATCGGAATCAACTACGCCTGTTGCCGCACCTGCAATATCAAATTCATCTTCTTTAAGTAAACCTGGGTGTTCGGCCGTTTCTCCGCCTATTAGCGCGGTGTTTGCTTTTACGCAACCGCGCGCAATTCCGCCAACAATTTCCGCGATACGTTCTGGAATAACTTTGCCAACCGCAATGTAATCAGTCATGAAAAGTGGTTCTGCTCCGCAAACAACCAAGTCATCAACGACCATCGCGACAAGATCTTCTCCGATGGTGTCGTACTTACCCATCAGACGAGCGATCTCGGTCTTGGTGCCAACGCCATCGGTTGATGTAGCAAGTAATGGCTTCTTGTAATTCTTTAAAGCACTGGCATCAAATAAACCAGCAAATCCCCCAATGCCACCTTGTACTTCAGGACGAGTGGCCTTAGCGATTGAAGCTTTCATCAACTCAACGGCGCGATCTCCGGCATCGATATCAACGCCCGAATCTTTATATGTGCTCATGGTTCTTCACCGCCTCTGTTATTTCTAAGCGCATCTTTCCTTCAGACATATCAGCAGGTACCGCAATTGGGTATTTACCTGAGAAACAAGCGGTGCAGAGCTTATTTTCATCGATTGTGGTCGCAGCGATGAGCCCCTCCATTGATACATAACTCAAGGAATCCGAACCGATAGAACGACGAATTTCCTCGATTTCCAATCCGCTGGCAATTAGCTCGGCGCGAGATGCAAAGTCGATTCCGTAATAGCAAGGCCACTCAACTGGGGGACTAGAAATGCGAACGTGAATTTCGCGCGCTCCGGCTTCGCGCAACATGCGCACAATCGCGCGTTGCGTATTGCCGCGGACGATCGAATCATCTACCACCACAATGCGTTTGCCTTCAATGATTTCGCGCAGTGGATTTAATTTAAGGCGAATACCAAGTTGGCGAATAGTTTGGGAGGGCTGAATAAAGGTGCGACCAACGTAAGAATTCTTAACCAAACCAAGCCCATAAGGAATTCCTGATTGTTGCGCATAACCAATTGCGGCAGGAGTTCCGGATTCAGGAACCGGAATGACTAGATCTGCTTCAACTGGCGCTTCGATTGCTAACCGTTTTCCGATTTGTACACGTGTTGCATGTACGCCCTGACCCGCAATCGTTGTATCGGGACGTGCTAAATAAACGTATTCAAAGATGCAACCTTTGGGATCTGGAGTTGCCCACATCTGAGAACGAATTCCGGCTTCGTTAATTGCCAAAAATTCACCTGGTTCAACTTCACGAACAAAAGCCGCACCAACGATATCTAGCGCCGCAGTTTCAGAAGCCACAACCCAGCCACGTTCTAGTTTGCCAATAACAAGTGGACGAACACCATGACGATCACGTGCGGCGTATAAAGTCTTTTCATCCATAAAGACCAGCGAGAAAGCGCCCTCTAGCTTTGGTAGCACCGCAATTGCGCTTGCTTCTACATTCTTTTCATCTTGCAAACCAATTAACGCGGTCATGATCTCGGTATCTGTCGTTGCACCACGACCAGTCTTGGCGTTCTCGCCTTCAAGCTTTTGAACCATTTCGGCAAGGTCGCCGGTATTGGTGAGATTTCCGTTATGGGCCAGTGCCAAAGTGCCGTATTTAGTGGGTCTTAGCGTTGGTTGGGCGTTCACCCAGGTGCTCGAACCAGTAGTGCTGTAACGACAGTGCCCGATCGCAAGGTCACCAGTAAGTGATGCCAAATCAGTTTCAGTAAAGACTTGTGAAACCAGACCCATATCTTTGTAGATCAAAATGCGTTCGCCATCAGAAGCTGCGATGCCAGCAGATTCTTGGCCGCGGTGTTGCAGCG
>WLLM01000066.1 GCA_009700715.1 Actinomycetota bacterium | reverse complement strand
GCAGCAAGGCGTGAAGCGAGGTTGCCAAAGTCATTTGCGAGCTCTGAGGTGTAGCGAGCTGACATATCTTCCCAAGAGAAAGAGCCATCGCTGCCGAATGGGATTGCGCGCAAGAAGTAATAACGGAAAGCATCAACACCGAAGTGATCGGTGATATCTGATGGTGCGATACCGGTGAGCTTGCTCTTACTCATCTTTTCGCCACCGACAAGCAACCAACCGTGTGCAAAAACTTTCTTAGGGACTTCAAGGCCTGCTGCCATCAACATTGCAGGCCAAATAACTGCATGGAAGCGCAAAATATCTTTTCCAACTAGGTGCACATCTGCTGGCCAAGTTTGCGCAAACTTCTTGCCGCCTTCTGTATCAGGCTCATCAGTTAAACCAACTGCAGTTGCATAGTTAAGGAGTGCGTCAAACCAAACGTAGACAACTTGATCGGTATCCCAAGGAACTGGTATTCCCCAATCAAATGTAGAGCGAGAAATTGAAAGATCTGAAACGCCGCCTTCGAGGAAAGAGACAACTTCGTTGCGCGCACTTTCGGGTTGGCACGCATCTGGATTGTTGCGGTAGTGCTCAAGGAGTGGCTCAACAAATGCTGATAAACGGAAGAACCAGTTATTTTCATTTACAAGTTCGACTGGCTTGCTGTGAATTGGGCAGAGCTTCTGTCCATCAGCATCAATTAGATCGCCAGGAAGCTTAAATTCTTCGCAGCCAACGCAGTAAGGGCCTTCATATTTACCAGCGTAGATATGCCCAGCATCTTTTAGTGATTGCAGAAACTTTTGTACACGCTCTGTGTGGCGCGGTTCGGTCGTGCGGATGAAATCATCGTTTGCGATATTTAACGCAGTCCAATTTGGTTTCCATGCCTCTTGCACCAAGCGATCAACCCAAGCTTGGGGAGCAACGTTATTTTGCTCTGCTGTGCGCATGACTTTCTGACCATGTTCGTCAGTACCTGTTAGGAACCAGACCGATTCACCGCGCTGGCGATGCCAACGAGTTAAGACATCGCCGGCCACAGTTGTATATGCATGGCCGATATGCGGCGCATCATTTACATAGTAAATCGGCGTTGTTAGGTAGAAAGATTTCACGGACGCATCTTATTCGCATCAACTACCGCTGCATAAACGATCCGCTTTGGCAGGTCGAATTCATCGGCCACCGTTGCAATTGCCCCCTTGCGATCCATTCCGGCAGCCTCAAATTCACGAACTCGCGCAACCATCTGATCAGCGGTTACTTCTGCAGTGCCAACTGCGGCTCCAGCGATAACCATGGTGATCTCCCCCAAAATCTCTTTCGAGGTAGACCAAGCAAGTAATTCGACGAGAGTTCCGCGTACCGTTTCTTCGTAAGTTTTGGTCATTTCGCGACAAATTGCAGCGACGCGATCGCTACCGAATACAGCAAGTGCATCTTGAATTGATTCGGTAATTCGATGTGGAGCTTCAAAGAAAACCATGGTGCGTTCTTCAAAGCGAAGTGATTCATAAAGTGATTGGCGTGCACCTAGCGCGCGAGGTAGAAAACCTTCAAAGGTAAAGCGGTCGGTTGCTAGCCCCGATAAAGCAAGTGCCATAACCGGAGCGCTGGGACCAGGAATAACTGTTACCGCTAAATTTTCAGCTATTGCATCGCGCGCTAAACGAAATCCAGGATCGCTAATCGTTGGCATTCCTGCATCAGAAACAACTAATACGTTTTTCCCAGCGCGTAAGAGTTCAAGAATTTCTTGTGTGCGTTCAGTTTCATTGCCATCAAAGAAAGAGATAACACGACCCGTAAAGGTAACTTCGATATCAGAACATAAACGGTGGAAACGTCGTGAATCTTCAGCGGCGATAATTTCAGCGTTGGCAATCGCTTCTTTCAGGCGCGGGCTAGCATCTCCAGGATTTCCCAGAGGAGTTGCTGCCAACGTGAGCGCCATGGGTACATCCTCTCAGTACGCTAGGTATGTGAAAACCCGCATCTACGTTGGCGCGATCACCTTGGTTTCACTTGCCTTGCGGCTCTTTCATCTCGGAACTCCAAAGGGTTTTGTCTTCGATGAGGTTTATTACGTAGATGGTGCACGTGATTATTTAGCGCACGGTGTAGAAGTTACGGGGCAAGAACCAGAGTTCGTAGTCCATCCACCGGTCGGAAAGTGGCTGATAGCGCTAGGTATAAAGATCTTTGGGGATAACGAATTTGGCTGGCGCTTTATGGGCGCGCTGTTGGGCGCTGCAATGATTGTATTAATCGCCCTTATTGCCCATCGCTTATTTAGAAATTCATACCTGACGATTGCGGCAAGTGCGCTGATGGCGATGGATGGTTTAGCGCTAGTGCATTCGCGCACAGCGCTCTTAGATATTTATCTATCGTTCTTTGTTCTTCTTGCCACCTACCTCTTCCTCACTCGTTGGCATTGGTGGGCAGGAATTGCACTTGGGCTAGCGGTTGCCACAAAATGGAGCGCACTGTATTACTTGGCGCTCTTTGGTTTAGTTGCACTTTATAGAGCTTTCAACCACAACACTGGGCGAAATTTAATTAAACCAACTTTAAAGACTGTCGCTCAATATGCACTCATTCCATTTTCAATTTATATAACTTCTTGGGCGGGATGGTTTATTAGCGCACGTGGCTGGGCGCGCGATTATTCGAGCAACATAATCGTTTCATTTATCCACTATCACTCTCAGATGTTGGGCTTTCATACCGGGCTTGTACAAAAACATTCCTACCAAGCAAATCCTTGGAGCTGGTTGGTAATGGGAAGACCAACTTCTTTCTTCTATGAAACCCCAAAGAATTGCGGCGCCGATCATTGTTCGCAGGAAGTTCTTGCACTTGGAACGCCACTTCTCTGGTGGTTAGCAACGATTGCAGTTGCAGTTGTAATTGGATTTTGGATTAAATCTTTTGCCGTAAAACGTTATGAGCCACCGCTAAATGTAATTGTTACCGGCATTGCCGCGGGATATTTGCCATGGTTCTTCTTTCAAAAGCGCACCGTATTTAGTTTCTATGCGATTGTCTTTGAGCCGTTTTTAATTCTGGCGATTATTTACTGTGCCTACGTTGCTCTTTTGCACTTCGAAAATAAGCGAAATATCTACACAATTCTTGGGCTAATTGGGCTGGTCATCTTTATCAATTTCATATTCTTCCTCCCGGTCTTCACGGGAGATGTGATCACCTACGACTCATGGCAGGCCCGCATGTGGCTGCCTTCGTGGGTTTAGCTCTAACTATTCGTTAGCGGCGCGGTTCTGCTTCATGCGCTCGACTGCTTCATCGGCAAGTTGTTGATCAAAGATTTCATCGCGTGAAGGTGCAGCAGCAGCCAGTGCTTCTCGCTCGAGGCGCTCTTGTTCTTCGCTCCATTGACCAGGTGTTGTCAGATCAATCACGCGCTTAGGAGTAATTGCCTTTGGAGCATTTACATAAGTTGGGACAGGAACAGAATTTGGTTGCCATTCACCACGAGCTGCTGCAGTTCCCTTAGGCAAAATTGTTACGCCAGTTAATTCGCGTTCTGAAAGTGGAATCCAATGTTCTGTCGAAGGTTTCGGTGCAACAACTTCTGCAAGGTTGGTTGAAGATACGCCAACAGTTGTGCGATGAATCTGTGTAACGCGACGACGACGCAGACGATCGGTTGTTGTTTGGTGACGAACATGCGCCAGGTACAAAACAAATCCAACAACTGGCACTCCGATAAATGAAATTGCGAGAGTTTGCATCATTGCACCCACTGTCGTCATAACAAAAGAGATAGTAATAAGTGAAAATATAATTCGGCGGCGCATAAGTTGCTGCGCAATTTTCGCTTCGCGATCTAAGTCTGTATGAATGACTCCGGTACCTGAACTACCCCCAGGAGAATTTTCAGCAACTATGCGAAGTGCGCTCTTATATCTTTCAACATTTTTTCCAGAGAATTCATTTCGATCGTGAACCCAGCGTGGGAGGAAGTAAGCCACCCACATGCCGATGATCGAGAGATAGATAATTCCGGAAGCCATGATGGAACTAGGTTAGACGAGCACCCCTGCTGGCCCGTGGATTTAGAGGGCTAAATGACCTGGGAATTTTCTTTCACATAACAGTGATGGTCTCGCCAACTTCCATCGATATGTAAATATCTGGGGCGCAAACCTTCGAAGATATAGCCCGCTTTTTCAGCAACCTTTATTGAAGGTGCATTTTCTGGGCGAATATTTATTTCAATTCGGTGTAGGCCAAGCTCTTGAAAACCAAAGCGAGTTACGAGATTTACCGCTTGGGTCGTGAATCCACGATTAGCGAATGCGCGATCGATCCAATAACCGATATGTGCCCCGCGCATCGCCCCAAACATCACGCCACCCATAGTGATCTGGCCGATGAGGTTTCTGCCTTGCGTATTTTGATGCCAAATCGCTAGCGAATATGAGCGCCCACTGCGCGCTTCGCGACGATGCCAGCGCACCATTTCGGTAAATGATGGCAACTTCCGTGAATTACTTTCACCAGGAACTTGCGGAAGTGTGGCTTCCCATTCAGATAGCCATTCTTTATTTTCCGCGCGCACCCGCAACCATTTACTGCGATCGCGAATCCGTAAGGGGCGAAGTAAGAGCTCGCCTTCTTCGAGAAAAATCGGCCAGTGCTCAGACATTTATTTACCTAGATATAACGACGCTCAAGCACGACAACCATCACATCGCTGCCGGCGGCAATATTTAAATCGCCTTCAGGAACCGCAATAAATGCATTGGCATCAGAGAGCGTTGCTTGTTCGTCCTGAGCGCTAGATCCTTGAGAAAGCAGTGGCATAACAGATTTTCCATCTTCGGATAAGACGGCGCGGATATAAGAGCGATATCCACCTGATGAAGTGATTGCTTTTTCTAGCTTCGCCTTTATTGATGGGCGGTGAATAGTTGCTGCGCCCAGCATGGTGCGGATCATTGGTCGAATAAATAGCTCGAAGGAGATATAGGCAGCGACGGGATCACCGGGAAGTGTGACGACTGGGATCTTGTCAGGGCCAATTACGCCAAAGTTATGGCGACCACTTGATTCGATTGCGATTTCTACAGTCGTTATCTCACCCATCGCAGCAAGAGTGCGGGTGATCAAATCAAATGAATCATCTTTACGTTCTCCGCTAATAATGATCAGATCTGCGCGAACCAATTGGTCTTCAATTACTGCTTGAAGTTGCGCCTCATCGTCGGGAATCGTGTGTACGCGATAGGCAACCGCCCCAACTTCGCGTACGGCAGTGGTTAATAACCAAGAATTAGTTTCAAATTCTTCGCCATCTTTTAACTCTTTTCCTGGTTCAACAAGATCTGGACCGGCAGAGAGAACAACTACACGTGGGTGTGGACGCGTTGGAAGATGATCACGGCCAATTGATGCAGCAAGACCGATTTGTGTAGAACGAATTCGCGAGCCTGACTTTAAAACCAGTCTCTCGCCAGCATAAATATCTTC
>WLLM01000065.1 GCA_009700715.1 Actinomycetota bacterium | reverse complement strand
TATTTCACAAATTATGCGATGTACGGCAAAGGCTTTAACAAAGAAGGCCATGACACTTGTTCTCCAGCCTCAGGTTTTGATACCAGCTATTTATCTAGAATCGATTTAGACAGCTACAAAATAGACGCTGTTTATCCAGTTGGATCAGTGCCAAAAGTTGTAAAAGTCACGCCAGATAACAAATACATATTGGTTAGCAATTGGTGCTCGTATACCGTCACAATAATTTCAGTCGAAACCCAGAAGACGGTCAAGAGCATCAAGATCGGTCGCTACCCGCGCGGAATTTCTATATCTAACGATAGTAAGTACGCCTATGTAGCAGAGATGGGTGGAAACCGCATTCATCGCATCAACCTTGATGATTTTTCTGTCAACTACATTCCAATTGGTTCTAACCCTCGTGCAATCGAACTCTCCCCCGATAACACCAAACTTTATGCAACTTTAAATATCTCAGGAAAAGTTATCGCTTGGGATCTCACGGAAAATAAAGCAATTAAAAGCGTTTCCACCGGAAAGGCCGCACGTAGCTTGGCAATCTCATCTGATGGCTCAGCGCTATTTGTAGTTAATTTCCGAAGTGGAACTATCTCCAAAGTACGCACATCAGATATGAAGGCAATTCAAAACGTGAAAGTTTGTTCTGAACCGATTGGTGTTAGCTACGATGCTTCTACAGCGCGAACCTGGGTAGCTTGTTACGGTGGTTCAATTAAAGTATTTGAGAATCAGTAACAACTGTTACCGTCTCATTTACAGGTAGTGCAAGCGGAGCGGCAATCTTTGCCAAATAACGATCCAACGTTTTTCGTGCTCGATCACTTGCAGTATTTGTGCGACGAATCTTGTCAGCGATAATTACAAAGGCATATTCACGATCGCCTGATTGCACATATCCTGCAAGGCTAACGGTGCCGGTAAGTGTGCCGGTCTTGGCTTTCACCAAACCAACTGCTTCGGGTGCTGTTTCGAGGTATCTATTTCTCAGAGTTCCAGATTCGCCACCAACGGGCAATCCTTCAATCAAAGGCGCCAACGCAGGATCAGTATGAATTTTATAAAGTAATTGCGCCATTACGTGAGCGGTAACCTTGTTTTGACCTGATAATCCACTTGCATCTTTGATTACTAATTTTGTCGGATCGATTCCAAATTCACGTAGTAGACCAGCAAATGTGCGAGCCACGCCTTTATCGTTAAATTCATTTCCTGCCGATTTAGATGCAAGGCGGGCCATCCGCTCTGAAACTAAATTATCGCTCCAAGTCAGAAACCAAGCCATGATTTCTTTAACCGAAGGAGAAATAGAATAAACAACTTGCTCTCCAGATAGTTCAATCGCTTTTGCTTCGTCTACCTTAATAAATGTCGCTATAACTCCACGCTTCTTATAGAAAGCCTTATAAGTTGCGACTTCGTTGGCATACAAATCGTTGTAATAAACCTTCATCTTCTTGAGTGAGCCGCCAGAACTCTTTTTCACGGCGCTAAGTCCATTGAAAGCTAAGCGTTGAAATGAGGTGCGATGCATTTTGGTTGCAACACGATGGTCGAAGGAGATCCAAGGATCATAATCTCCGTTAATCACCAGAGAATCAGGTGCGGTACCTAAGGAAACAGAAGTTGGGTAAACATATGCGGGGTCAAGATATTTCATCGTCGCTACCGCTGATAGCAACTTCATGGTGGAAGCTGGTTTACGTTGCGAGTAGGCATTTGATTCGAAGACAATCTGACCAGTGCTTACATCAAGCAAAGCAACTGATGGATTACTTAATTCGGGTGCAACGGCCAAACGAGAGAAAACCCCAGCGGCTGATATCGGATCGAATCCATGCGCATTTGGAGCAGCAACAAGCGAACCCGTTAATAGGGCAGCAAAAAACCAAGAGGCGCGCTTCATTTGATGAAGGTTAGTGCCAGAGCGTTGCAATAAGAATATTTAGAACGGTAAGGCCAATTAAAGCCAGCCAAGTATTTTTCTTTAATTCACTCTTTTTGGCATTGGCATAACTAATTCCAAGAATGACAAGGACAACTAAGAGCTTTATTCCTATTTTGGTGTGATCAAGAGTTTCATCAGGTTTCGCCTTTGCGAAAGTGCCAACCATTACTAGCCCTGCAAGAAGGGCGGTAGCGGCGGAGTGCATTACGCCGGCTGAAAGTTTGCGTGGGCTCTTATTCCACTGATGAAGAAGTAATCCAAGAATTCCTGCGATCGCCAACATATGTGCGATATATGCGATTAGAAATACGGTCTTCATATTTATTTGCCCTTTCTGGCCTTTCTTACATATTAAGTTTAGAGTGCGCACATGGAAATAAATACACCTGCCACGATTGGTCCAGGAGAATTCTTTCCAGTAGTTGGCGTTGGCCCACATGAAAAACCATGGCCTACAGGTGCGCAATATGACCCGGAATTGCTTGAAAATGGCGATCGGCGCAACGTTTTAGATCATTATCGTTATTGGTCGGTTGAAGCGATAGTTGCTGATTTAAATACTAAGCGCCACAAATTACATATCGCTATTGAAAATTGGCAACATGATTTAAATATTGGTTCTGTTGTTCGAACCGCAAATGCATTCAACGTTTCAGCGGTTCATATCGTTGGAAAACGCGATTGGAACAAGCGCGGAGCAATGGTTACCGATAGATACCTAACGGTTATTCATCACCCGACAATCGCTGATTTTGGCCTTTGGTGTAAAGAAAATAACCTGCCAATTATCGGTATCGATAATGTTCCGACTTCCAAGCGGCTTGAAGGCGCGCAATTGCCTGAATCTTGCGTACTTTTATTTGGTCAAGAAGGCGCCGGGATGTCCGATGAAGGAATTGCTGTTTGTGAGGTCTTGTATGAAATTCAACAATACGGTTCAACTCGATCTATGAATGCTTCGGCCGCTGGTGCAATTGCGATGTACCACTGGGCGCTACAACACTTACCGCGTTAATTCTTGCAGCAAACCATCTATAGCGCGTTCGACCATTCCTAATACTTCTTCAAAGGCTGAATCAGGTAGCGAATACGGATCTGGGACTTCTCGCTCGCCTGTAATCGTGTAATCAAAATCGCGCAAGAAATGAACTTTGCTATGCAGGTCGCTATCTTCGGTTAACGCCAAAACGTTGCGGTGGTTACTGCGATCCATCACCAAGATTAAATCTGATTTTTTCATTCGCGCTTCGGTTATTTGTGAAGCTACGTGATCAAATTTATATCCAGCGGCTTCCCAGGTTTTCTTAGATGGTGGGTTTGGCCCTTCGCCAACATGCCAATTCGATGTGCCAGCGCTATCAACCAAAATTCTTGGCTCTTTCCAATCAGCAGTTCTATTTGCTAAGACAGCAGCAGCCATTGGGGATCGACAAATATTTCCGAGGCAGACCATGGTGATGAGAAGTTCATCGCGATCGCGCAGATGAGAAAGATCGGGCACGAGCTATTTAGTCGCCTAAATCCTCTGAAACCGGCACATCTTCCATCGCTTCGCGCACGGCGACCAAGCGGCGATCGATCTCATCGGCTTCAGCCATACGGCCCAGCGCGCGAAGCACGCTAGCCATGCGGGTTTCGATATCAACAATTAGCTCAAAATCCTTTGGCTCTTCTTCAGAGATGATCTGCAAAACTCCGTCGAGAGTTGCTAAACCTTCATCTAACTTTCCAAGTAGAACTTCCGCTTTTCCGTATTCAAATAGTGCGAAAGTTTCGCGACGGTGATCGTGGCCGGTTTCAAAGACATCAATTGCTTTGCGAGCAGCCTCGATAGCCTTTTCGCCTTCGCCAAGTTCGACGTAGCAAGAGGCGATCTTCTGATCGCAACGAGCGACCTGAATAACTTCTTTCTCGGTCTTGAAGATTAAGCGCGCTTCTTTAAAAGTGGTTATCGCTTGATCGAATTGCTTTAGCTCACGATAAGCGCAACCAAGTAGGTGTAGATCATTAGCTGCGCCAATTTGATTTCCATCTACCAGATGCTCTTGGGCACATTCATCCATAATTTCTACAACTTTGGCAAAGTTCTTTGAGGCATACCACCATTCGCCTAACGTGCAGGCAAGTTCTAGCGATAGCGGTGATTTGCTTTCGCGCAAAATTTCTACAGCTTTGCTCATCGCAGTTGCTGCTTCATCCATTCGCTTTAACTGATTTAAGTTATAACCAATTGCGGAGTAAGCCTGGGCAAGACCCTCGCTTGACTCGGCAGCGCCAAGTTCGGAGAAAATGTCACGCGCGGTTTCGGCAAGTGCCAAGGCTTCGTCATATTGTCCGCGCGCAAAGATTCGCGCGCTAAGTTCGTAATAAGTATTTGCGCGATCTGCGCCATGAACTTCTGGGATTCGATCCCAGAGCATTTCTTCGGTTACAAGCTCGTCTTGGCCGTCGTCTTCGCTCATAGCGGCGAGATTACTCCCAAAAAATTAGGAAGGCGCGTTATTTTGTGTAAACGCCGTTCGCCATTTTCCGAGAGGGCCACGTGTGGCGCCTTTCAAAATATTCTCCGTCACCTTGCGAATCTGACTCTGCGTAGCCTTATCGAAGCGGTGTCCCCACGGGCAGCGGTTCTCCATCGCACAAACCCAGCCATTTGTAGCCATATTTAAGATCCCAGCCCCTGATTTACGCGTGTAATACGTTGCCATCGCCGGCACCGACTTTTCGTTTGGCAGAATTGAAGCGCGGGCAATCGTCTCAACTGGCGGACCGTTAAAAGTTATCGGCGTATCGGCCTCATAGCCAAAGACACCTTTAATGATTGAGTTTTTCGGAAGAATATCGAAAGGCCATTGCTCAGTCTCGATCACCATATCTCGTTGATAATTTAGAACAAAGTATTGCGAGCCAAGTAAATCAATTTCTGGCCGGCCCAAATTTCTCCACTCTTTAATATTTGAAATTTCAGAGCCCTTTATATCGATTCGGTTATAGGCAGTATTGCCTCCAAACACAATCAAATTAACTCCGCGATCAACGGCTATCTCGACGGCATCGCGCATTTTGGTTGTCCAATATTCGCTATGCCCTCCAAGAACAATCGATTTAGTTTTATCTAGGAGATGAACGTTCGAATCCAGATCTAAATCTGTTGCATAGTTCATTGCAATGCCAAGTTTTTCGGCAGCCTTGATCACTGGAAATTCCATATATTGAAATTGACCAGATCCATCTCCGTCATATGGGCGTAAGAAAGAAACGGAAGAGGCTCTCGTTTCACGCTTTCCATCGGGGCCTTTATAAAGCGAGATACCGCCCCATTGGTTATAGGACTGCCAAGTTAATACAGAGGAAATAAAAGTTAATTCACTTTCTGCGTCAGAGTTACTAATAATCAGGGGTATAAATGTCGATGCCCGTTTTTCGGAAATTAATTTAAATAGATACTGCCCCGGCAAGTATTTATCGGATGCCGAAAACTTCCATCCCGTCTTTATGGAAAGTGAATCGATCTGGCGAGCGCCGGCCCCGTTGTAATAACCCATTCGATA
>WLLM01000064.1 GCA_009700715.1 Actinomycetota bacterium | reverse complement strand
GCGAATATTCAATTACAGTAATTGGCGAATACGAAAGACTAGCCTGGGGCGATGGCGGAGATGATTTCGATTGGTACTGCACAAGCAATACCGATGCCCACGTTGGTAGCGAACCGGTTTACATTTCCAATCGCACCGAACTTCAGGCGCTAATGGGCGAAGCGGCATATGCAGTTCTCGCCGAGCACTGCGATAAGCGCGTTCAGGGAATTAACGATGCCAAGGCGCGCTCACTTCCACTCTTTGTAATTCAACACCCAGCTTCTATCTCCGCTGGGAAGTAGTCAGCCCTACCCTCTAGAGTTTGGTCATGGCCAAAGTCGAAAAAGATCCATTCCGCTGTTCGGAATGCGGATGGGGCTCCCAAAAATGGGTTGGTCGCTGCGGCGAATGTCAGGCATGGGGCAGCGTTGAAGAACTTGCAGCACCAAAGAAACTCTCACTTGTTCCCGGAAAAGTTACACACGCTGCAACGCCAATTGGCGATGTCGATCTTTCTTCTGCGCGCGCACGTGCAACAGGTGTATCCGAACTAGATCGCGTACTCGGTGGCGGACTTGTTCCTGGAGCCGCCATTTTGCTCGCTGGCGAACCCGGCGTCGGTAAATCAACGCTGCTCTTATCTGTTGCAGCACAAACTGCCGCAAAAGGAATTCCTGCGCTTTATATCAGCGGTGAAGAATCCGCATCACAAGTTCGATTGCGCGCCGAACGCATTAACGCAGTTGATCCTAAATTATTTTTAGCATCCGAAACCGATCTCGGTGCAGTTATCGCACATATTGATTCTGTAAAACCTGAGCTTTTAATTATCGATAGCGTGCAAACTATTGGTTCTGCCGCTGCAGATGGTTCACCTGGCGGCGTGACACAGGTTCGCGAAGTTGCAGGCGCTTTGATTCGCATCTGTAAAGATCGTGATATCACTTTGCTCTTAGTAGGCCACGTTACTAAAGATGGTTCTATCGCTGGTCCACGTTTGCTCGAACATATCGTTGACGTTGTTCTTCAATTTGAAGGCGAACGCCATTCACGTCTACGTTTGATTCGCGCAATCAAAAACCGTTTCGGTGCATCCGATGAAGTTGGTTGTTTTGATTTAAGTGACACCGGCATCGAAAGCGTGCTTGATCCAACTGGTTTATTTACATCACGTCACGCCGAACCCGTGCCTGGCACTTGCGTGACAGTTACTCTCGAAGGTCGTCGCCCACTTCTTGCTGAAATCCAAGCTTTGGTCAGCCAAGGTCGCGAAAATGATTTCGGAAATTCACGCCGCGTAACCAGCGGACTCGACTCGGCACGTACCGCAATGACTCTTGCAGTTCTCGAACTCCGTGCGGCAATCCGGGTTGGTGGTCGCGATGTTTATGCCGCAACAGTTGGCGGAATGAAGATGTCTGAGCCAGCTGCTGATTTGGCTCTTGCTCTCGCCGTCGCATCTGCTGCTAAAGGTTTAGCGCTACCAGCAGACCTTGTTGCAATCGGAGAAGTCGGTCTTGCCGGTGAAATTCGCAAAGTAAGTGGCGTCTCTCGTCGCCTAGCTGAGGCCTATCGCCTTGGCTTTAAACGCGCTCTTGTTCCTGCCGGAAGCGATGTAAAGATCGATGGCATGGAGATCGTTGAAGTATCGCGCCTTGATCAAGCTTTGCAGCGCGTCAAAATTACCGGCGATTAATACTTCTTTAAAAGCGCGATAAAGTTGCGCGCATGAGCCATCTCGTAGCGCTATCAGCAGCGCTGGGACCAGATGCCACGCTTATCTCCGATCCAGATATCACCGCTTCTTATTCGCGAGATCACGCTCCTTTTGCAGTTAGCGCTCCACCATTTGCTGTACTGCTTGCTAAAAGCGCAACTGAAATATCTAAGGCGCTAGCTTTCGCAAACGAAAACAATATTCCAGTCGTAACTCGTGGCGCGGGCAGTGGTTTATCGGGCGGTGCAAATTCGGATGCACAAAGCCTAGTTATCTCACTTGAAAAGATGAATCAAATTCTTACCCTAGATGCCGCAAATCAAATAGCGCGCGTGCAGGCAGGTGTAATCAATATCGATCTAGATACAGCCGCTAAAGAGTTAGGCCTGGCATATCTGCCAGATCCGGCAAGCCGCGAATGGTCAACTCTTGGTGGAAATGCTGCAACCAATGCGGGCGGAATGTGTTGCGTTAAATACGGCGTTACATCGGCACATGTGCGTGCACTGCAAGTTGTATTAGCAACTGGTGAAATCATTGAACTTGGTAAGGCCACCAAGAAATCCGTTTCGACTTACGATCTAACAAAGCTATTTATAGGTTCTGAAGGAACTCTCGGAATCATTACAGAACTAACACTAAATCTAGAAATCCGCCCGGCTCCCCCAGCAACACTTATCGCAACTTTCCCAAGCGTTGCGAAGGCTGCAGCAGCCGCTGCTGCGTTACTTAAATATCGCCCGTCAATGCTAGAAATCGTTGATCAAACAACGTTAAAGGCGGTTGAGGCCTGGCACCCACTCGGTTTTGAAGTTGCCGGCAGCGTCTTATTAATGCAGTTAGATGAGAACCATTCACTCTGCGAAGCAGCGCTAGAGACCTGTAAAGATTTCGATCTCATCGATGGTGTTTACTCTGATGATCCAGCAGATGCTGCCGATTTAATTCGCGTACGAAAGTTGGCCTACCCAGCGCTCGAACGTATGGGAGCAACGTTGCTAGATGATGTTGCGTTACCGATTACCAAGATTGCAGAGTTTGTAGAAAAGGTTGAAGCGTTAAGCCGCGAAACAAATTTAGTTATCGGAATCTTTGGCCATGCCGGAGATGGAAATATGCACCCAACAATTGTTCATGACCATGGTGACGCAGCGGCAGCTGATCGTGCAAAGCAAGCCTTCGCTCGCATTGTTGAGATTGCTCAATCACTTGGCGGTACCGCTAGTGGCGAACACGGTATTGGTTCGATTAAATCTGCTTTTGTCGCAAATGAAATCTCGCCAAAAGTTGCATCGCTGCAACGTGAGATTAAGAAAACCTTTGACCCTAACGGGATATTAAATCCCGGTAAGAAGATTTAATTACCAAAAAGTTTTATTTGGTTGCTTCAGCTAGATCTTCAGGCGAATCAGGCAAGGTTGCCTTAGGTGCACCAGTGAAAGTGAACTTCGCTTCAGCATCAACGCCTTCGACGTCAACAACGATGATCTCGCCGCCCTTTAGCTCACCGAAGAGAATTCGCTCTGAAAGCGAATCTTCGATTTCGCGTTGGATTACGCGACGCAATGGACGCGCACCAAGAAGTGGATCGTAGCCACGAGCTGCAAGGAGATCCTTAGCGGCTTGAGTAAGTTCGATACCCATATCTTTCGCCTTCAAACGATCATCAAGGCCAGCGATCATGAGATCAACGATCTGAATAATCTGATCCTTAGTTAACTGATGGAAGACGATTACATCGTCGATACGGTTAAGGAATTCAGGGCGGAAGTGGTTCTTGAGTTCGTCTTGAACCTTGCCCTTCATGCGATCGTAATTAGTTAGATCATCATCAATATTGGCAAAGCCCAAACCGAGGCTCTTAGAAATATCACGAGTGCCGAGGTTTGTAGTCATGATGATTACAGTGTTCTTAAAGTCAACGGTACGACCTTGTGAATCCGTTAGGCGACCATCTTCAAGTACTTGTAGAAGTGAGTTAAAGATATCCGGGTGAGCTTTTTCGATTTCATCGAAGAGCACAACAGAGAATGGGCGACGGCGAACCTTTTCAGTTAGCTGTCCGCCTTCGTCGTAACCGACATATCCTGGAGGCGCACCAAATAAACGAGATGCAGTGTGGCGCTCTGAGTACTCGGACATATCCAATTGAATAAGTGCGGTCTCATCACCAAATAAGAACGATGCAAGAGTGCGAGAAAGTTCGGTCTTACCAACACCTGAAGGACCAGCGAAGATAAATGAACCACCAGGACGCTTTGGATCTTTAAGACCGGCACGAGTACGGCGGATTGCTTGTGACAACGCCTTGATCGCTTGATCTTGACCAATAACGCGACGGTGTAGCTCGTCTTCCATACGAAGCAGACGCGCCGTCTCTTCTTCAGTCAACTTAAATACCGGGATACCAGTTGAGGCGGAGAGAACTTGTGCAATTAACTCTTCATCAACTTCGGTGACCTTATCGAGGTCAGTTGCCTTCCAATTCTTTTCTGCATCTGCCTTTTCAGCGATAAGCGTCTTTTCCTTATCGCGAAGTGCAGCAGCGCCTTCAAAGTCCTGGCCATCGATTGCAGATTCTTTTGCCTTACGCGCTTCAGCGATCTTTTCATCGAATTCGCGAAGTTCGGCAGGTGCGGTCATGCGCTTAATGCGTAGACGTGAACCGGCTTCATCAATTAGATCGATTGCCTTATCTGGCAAGAAGCGATCTGAAATGTAGCGATCTGCCATATTTGCAGCGGCAGCAAGTGCGCCATCGGTAATCGATACGCGGTGGTGGGTTTCATAGCGATCGCGAAGGCCCTTAAGAATTTCAATGGTGTGAGCAACAGATGGCTCTTTAACCTGAATTGGTTGGAAGCGACGTTCTAGTGCAGCATCTTTTTCAACATGCTTGCGGTACTCGTCAAGTGTGGTTGCGCCAATTGTCTGGAGTTCACCACGGGCAAGCATTGGCTTCAAGATGCTGGCGGCATCGATTGCACCTTCAGCAGCGCCTGCGCCAACGAGTGTATGAATTTCATCGATAAACAAAATAATGTCGCCACGAGTTTTGATCTCTTTCAATACTTTCTTTAGACGCTCTTCGAAGTCACCGCGGTAACGGCTTCCGGCAACAAGTGCTCCGAGATCTAGCGAGTAAAGCTGCTTATCTTTCAGAGTTTCAGGCACATCGTTCTTGTAAATTGCTTGTGCAAGACCTTCAACGACAGCAGTTTTACCAACGCCTGGTTCGCCAATTAGTACTGGGTTATTTTTGGTGCGGCGTGAAAGAACCTGCATAACGCGCTCGATTTCGGTTTCGCGACCGATAACTGGATCGAGCTTTCCCTCGCGCGCAGCCTGTGTGAGGTTGCGACCAAATTGATCTAGAACAAGTGAGGTAGATGGTGTGCCTTCTGCAGGTCCACCAGATGTTGCCGCTTCTTTTCCTTGGTAACCAGAAAGCAATTGGATAACTTGCTGACGTACGCGATTTAAATCAGCGCCAAGTTTTACGAGTACTTGTGCAGCGACTCCTTCGCCTTCACGGATTAGACCGAGCAAAATATGTTCTGTGCCAATGTAGTTGTGGCCAAGTTGCAACGCTTCGCGAAGTGAAAGTTCGAGAACTTTCTTGGCGCGTGGAGTAAATGGAATATGTCCGCTAGGTGCTTGTTGTCCCTGGCCGATGATTTCTTCAACTTGTGCGCGAACGCCTTCAAGTGAGATGCCGAGAGCTTCGAGGCCCTTTGCGGCAACGCCTTCGCCTTCGTGGATCAGGCCAAGGAGGATGTGCTCTGTGCCGATGTAGTTGTGATTGAGCATGCGTGCTTCTTCT
>WLLM01000063.1 GCA_009700715.1 Actinomycetota bacterium | reverse complement strand
TACTGCAGAATAGCCAAATGGCTCCAATTACTGGAAACACATCAGATCTTGCTGCTAGCGAAAAGATAGTTGCGCTTATGGAATCTGCGCTAGCGAAGGGCGCTATCTAGTGGCCAGCGATATTTCAAAGTGGTCAGGCAAGCGCCTGCACTTTATTGGAATCGGTGGCGCAGGTATGAGTGGCTTAGCGCGTATTGCGTTATCTCACGGAATTACAGTTACTGGCTCGGATGCCAAAGATTCATCGGTACTTAGCGCACTTCAAACCCTTGGAGCGCAAGTATGGCCTGAACATAAAGCGAGCCAAGTAGATGGTGCAGATTTCATTATCTACTCAACCGCAATCGCTCCCACAAATGTTGAATTAATTCGCGCTTCTGAATTACAGATTCCATTGCTTACTCGCGCACAAGCATTAGCTACATTAATGTCGCAATCGCGCAGCGTCGCGGTCGCTGGCACGCATGGCAAAACCACAACCTCTTCGATGCTCACAGTTGCACTTCAATCTTGCGGACTCGATCCATCTTTTGCAATTGGCGGCACGTTGACCGCATCGGGATCCAATGCCCATAAGGGGACAGGAGATTTATTCGTTGCAGAGGCTGACGAATCAGATGGTTCCTTTATTGAATATCATCCCTTTGCCGCTATCGTTACAAATATCGAACACGATCACGTTGATTACTTTCTAAAGCCCGAAGATGTAACGAACGCCTTTAACTCTTTCGCCGCAACTATTGGCCAAGATGGAATTCTTGTTTACTGTGCCGACGACGCCGGCTCCTCCAGGCTCGGTTCCAACTCTGCAATTCGAAGCGATATCAAGCGAATTTCCTACGGAACGGCTGAAGGTAGCGATTTATTCATTGACTCAGTAAATCTCTTGGCAATGGGTTCGACTTCGCGCATTCTTTGGCGTGGTCGATTGGTAGGCACGCTTTCGCTTCAAGTGCCTGGACTTCACAATGTTTTGAATGCGGGCGCAGCACTTGCAATGGGTCTAGCTCTTGGCGCACCTGGCGCCGAATTACTCGCCGGGCTTGCTAGTTTCCACGGCGCTGGACGTCGCTTTGAATTGAAAGGGACGGTTCACGGAATTCGCGTAATCGATGATTACGGACATCACCCAACTGAAATTACGGTAACCCTTACCGCGGCAAAGAGATACGCCGGAGATGGACGTGTATTGGCAATTTTCCAGCCACATCGTTATTCGCGCACTCAGGCGTTTATGAGCGAATTTTCAAAGGCGCTAGATATTGCTGATGAAGTAGTACTCCTGGAAATTTATGCTGCATCAGAGAAACCAATTCCTGGTGTCAGCGCCGCACAAATTGCTACCGCAATGAAGAACGGACGCTTTATCCCGAATTTTGTTGAAGCATCCGATTGGGCGATTGAAAGCGCCAAACCTGGCGATGTGATTCTGACATTGGGAGCTGGCGATGTTAATTCACTAGCGCCAATCATTTGCGATGGATTAACTCGCAGGTTTAATTAAAAATGAAACGCCCACCGAAATATGCAGGCGCAATTCTTGTAGTAATCCTCATCTTCGGAGGAGGTTCTTTTCTCCTTGGTTGGTCACCAGTATTTACTGTACGAAGCGTTGCAATTTCAGGTGCACCGACAAAAGAGAGCGAACTAGCTGTATCCCGTTCATTGCAAATTTCTAAGGGAGATAAGTTAGCTCGCCTAGATCCTCGAGCGCTTTCAAATCGTCTACGATCTTTTGATTGGATCGATAGCTCTGAAGTCTCGCGCAATTGGATCTCTGGCAAAATATCGATCTCGATAAATACCCGAACTCCAATCGCTCTCTACAGCGAACCAGGTAAACCTCAAGTTGCCCTTGATGCTTCTGGCAAAACTTTTGCAACGCCAACAGATGTTGCAAGCGGTTTACCTAGGGTCAGCGCGACTTCAGTTGAAGGCGGTTTAGCGGCGATAAAACTATTTACCGAACTTCCAAAGAGCTTCAGTGAGAACATAGAACGAATGAGCGCGGCCCGCATAGATAATTTCTTAATTTATGGCGAATTTGCCGGTCTAAATTTAAGAATCATTTGGGGAGATGGCGCAGATACCGACCTTAAAGTTGAAGTAATCGATGCTCTTCTACAACGCGATGAAAACAAGAATCTGCGGATGATCGATGTGAGTGCGCCCCATGCACCAATCGTTAAATAATTAATTTAAAAATTGCTAAAAAAGATTTATAAATTCCTTGAGTCGGTCTTTGCTTTCGACTCTTTAACGCCTTACGTTGCCCTCATTAAAGAGAGTAGAAATGTAATTCTCAAGTAGAGGTTTACAGTTCTAAAGGAGGACATTGTGGCTGCACCACAGAACTATTTAGCTGTTATCAAAGTTGTTGGAATTGGTGGCGGTGGAGTTAACGCAATCAATCGCATGATTGATGTTGGTTTAAAAGGCGTTGAGTTCATTGCAATTAATACCGATGCACAACATCTATTGATGAGCGATGCTGATGTGAAACTAGATATTGGTCGCGCATCAACAAAGGGTCTTGGTGCAGGTGCTGCTCCTGAAAAAGGTCGCCAAGCAGCGATCGATCACACAGAAGATATTGAAGAAATTTTACGTGGCGCAGATATGGTTTTCGTTACTGCAGGTGAAGGCGGCGGAACCGGTACAGGTGGCGCTCCAATCGTTGCAAAGATTGCACGCGATCTTGGTGCGCTAACTATCGGTGTTGTTACACGTCCATTCTCTTTCGAAGGAAAGATTCGTTCCACACAAGCAGATGAAGGCATCGAACTACTTCGTGCAGAAGTAGACACACTTATCGTTATTCCTAATGATCGTCTTCTTGCAATTTCTGATCGCAACATAACTGCAGTAGATGCTTTCAAGAGCGCCGACCAAGTATTGCTTTCAGGTGTACAAGGAATCACTGAAATTATTACTCAGCCAGGATTGATTAACCTTGACTTTGCAGATGTTAAAACAGTAATGACTGATGCGGGTTCAGCGCTTATGGGAATTGGTTCAGCCCGAGGAGAAAACCGTGCATCACGCGCGGCAGAGCTTGCGATCTCGAGCCCACTTCTTGAAGCATCAATCGATGGCGCTATGGGAGTTCTACTCTCAGTTGCTGGTGGCTCTGATCTTGGTCTCTTCGAAATCAATGAGGCCTGCGAACTTGTACAAGCAGCAGCTCACCCAAATGCACGCATCATCTTTGGAACGACGATCGATGATGCTCTAGGTGATGAAGTACGTATCACTGTTATCGCGGCTGGCTTCGATGGGGGAGAACCAAAGAAGGTTTCTGTTCCGGTAATTGATAAGGCTTCACTTTCTGGCGTGGCCGATCCAATTCCAAGTAACGATCCAATCTCTGTTGCACTAGATCTCGATGCAAGCGCGCCACGTAAGCGCGTTACCTTTGAAGATCTCGTAGCTGAAGATGAGATCGACGTTCCTGACTTCATGAAGTAATCGGCTCCACTCGAAGAGCGAGTGAGCTAATTATGGGAATTCATTTCACAGATCGTCTGGGTGGATTTAGCTCAGATGGTTATGCCTCGTTAAATCTAGGCGACCATGTTGGTGATCTGCCTGAAGTCGTCGCGCAAAATCGAAAGGTTATTTCTGACCAATTCGGTAATACCCAGTACATGAACCAAGTTCATGGCAACCGAGTTGCTGTGATTGAAGAAGTTACCGATGAAATACCGACGGCTGATGCACTGGTGACTGGTATTTCTGGCATCACCTTGGCGGTCATGATCGCTGATTGCATTCCGTTGATACTTTCCTCCAAACATTGCGTTGCCGCCGTTCATGTTGGCCGCAAAGGTTTGGTAAATCGAGTCACTGGAAAAACAATCGAGATCATGCGAGAAATTTCCGACCAAGAGATTTCGGCGACCATTGGTCCTGCGATTTGCGGTAAGTGTTATGAAGTTTCCCAAGATATTTACGATGAAGTTATAGCGAGCCATCCAACTTGCGCCTCTCGCACCAATTCAGATACCCCGGCCTTGGATTTACTTTCTGGATTAATCGCTGACTTGCAAGATCTGGGGATAAATAAAATTGATAACCAAACTCGTTGCACCGTAGAAAACGAGGATCTTTTCTCGTACCGTCGCACCCCAGTTACCGGTCGACAGGCAGGTTTGGTCTGGTTATGACAGAGCGCTCCGAGTTCATCGCTAAATCACTAAGTGATGTGAAGTCACGTATTGCGGCAGCTGCAAATGGCGCAGGACGCAATCTCGCCGATATAACTTTGATTGCGGTCACCAAGACTTATCCAACAAGCGACGCAGTTATTTTGCGAGATTTAGGCCAAGTTAACTTCGGGGAAAATCGCACCGAAGAAGGTGCCGAGAAATCACTTGCGGTTCCAGGTATCTGGCATTTCCAAGGTCAAGTGCAGAGTCGAAAACTTCGCGAGATTGCGGCATGGGCCGATGTGATTCATTCACTCGACCAGGTAAGTCATATCGAAAAACTTGCGCGCATATGCACGGAGACTTCCAAGGAAATTAAAGTCTTTCTGCAACTTTCTCTCGATGGCGCACCAGATCGCGGGGGAGTGCTCGAAGAAAACCTGGTGCAATTGGCTGAAGTTGTTGCTAATTCAGAGAGCCTGCAACTACTGGGATTGATGTGTGTCCCACCGGTTGAATATCCTCACGATGCAGCCTTTGCTGAAATAGCTCAAATCCATCAACGTTTTCTCACCAGCTTCCCAGAAGCCAAATCTCTATCTGCTGGTATGAGTTCGGATTTTGAAACGGCGATCGCCCATGGCGCGACACATCTACGCGTTGGTAGCGAAATCCTCGGTTCGCGCACCTATCACCCCTAACCTTTACCTATGTCTGCACTCAACAAAATGATGGGCTACCTAGGTTTGGTAGATACCGACGAAGAAGCTCACCAAGAAGCAACTCCAGTACGTAACAACGAACGCCCTGCGCGCGAGATTGCACGACCATCTCGTGACCGCGCCGGCGTAACAGTTGTTGGTTCTACTGTCGCAGTCGCTCCTGCTGCTTCACCAGAATCGAATTATCACATCATCACTTTGCAACCTCGTTCATATTCTGAGGCGCGCAAGATGGGCGAGCACTATCGCGAAGGAAATCCGGTCATCATCAATCTTGATGACATGGAAGAAAGCGAACGCAAGCGCCTCGTTGACTTTGCAAGCGGACTTGTATTTGGTCTACACGGTCGTATCGAACGGGTTAGCCACAAAGTCTTCCTTCTCTCGCCAGCAAATGTAAATGTAAGCAGCGAAGATAAGACAGCAGCAGCGCAAGCAAGTTTCTTTAACCAGAGCTGATTTAACAGTTCGCGTTAAACAAAATGATTACATCGCTTCTCTTAACTCTGCTTGATCTGTTCAAGTATGCGCTCTTTGCTAGATTGATTATCGATTATGTGAGAATGTTTGCGCGCAATTGGCGTCCAAATTCTTTCTTGATTGCCTTCTTCGAAATGATCTATTCGATTACTGATCCGCCAATGAAATTTGTAGGTCGCTTTGTACCACCGCTGCGCCTTGGTGGGGTTTCGCTCGATCTTTCATTTAT
>WLLM01000062.1 GCA_009700715.1 Actinomycetota bacterium | reverse complement strand
GGGCGCCATCACGAATCTGATCGCGGGCGATTTCAACACATTTTTCCCAATCTTCTGCGACTAGAGCATCTCTAAAAGCGCGTGAACCGTTTGCGTTAGTTTTTTCACCGATTGCAAGATATGTATTGTCCTGGCGGAATGGAACATATTGATAGAGAGAGGAGGCTCCTGGATCAAGTGCTGCGCCACGATTTTTAAATGGCTTACCTGACATCTTTTCGACAACCGCTGCCAAGTGCTCGGGAGTTGTTCCGCAACAGCCACCAATCAAAGCGATGCCGTAATCACCAACAAAAGTTTCAAGCGCATCAGCCAGCTCAGTCGGTCCCAATGGATATTCCGCGCCATGGGCACCAAGTATTGGTAGACCCGCATTCGGCATAACTGAAATTGCGCAATTAGCAAACTTAGAGAGATAACGAAGATGTTCAGACATTTCAGCCGGACCGGTTGCGCAGTTGAGCCCGATCAAATCTATTTCCAGCGGTTCAAGGGCATTAAGGGCAGCGCCAATTTCGGAACCAAGCAACATTGTTCCTGTGGTTTCAACGGTAACTTGTGCGATTAAGACAACATCAAAATCCGCTTCGGCGATAGCTTGGCGACATCCGTTTACTGCAGCTTTGGCTTGCAGGAGATCTTGCGTTGTTTCAACTAAGAGCGCATCCGACTTGGCATCTAACAATCCTTTTGCCGCGGTGTAGTAAGCCTCTTTCAATTTTTGATACGTGGTGTGTCCCAGTGAAGGCAACTTTGTTCCGGGTCCAAGGGAACCTAATACGAAACGCGGCTTATCAACGGTGCTGGCCGCATCCGCTGCTTCACGCGCTATCTTGGCGCCGGCGTAGGCAAGTTCATAAATGCGATCTTCAATTCCGTATTCTGCAAGGTTGGCCCAGTTGGCTCCGAAGGTATTGGTTTCAATCGCATCCACACCAGCTGCTAAATATTTATCATGAACGCTACGCACGATATCCGGACGGGAAACGTTGAGGATTTCATTGCAGCCTTCGTGGCCCTGAAAATCTTCAAGAGTGGGATCGGCAGCTTGGAGCATCGTGCCCATCGCGCCATCGGCAATTACCGTGCGCGCCGCTAGGGCTTGGCGCAGCGAACCTGCGGGTCTATTGCGATTAGGGCTCGTCACTTGCCAGAGGTTACCGTAAGGTGGTCAATGTGGAGATTCATAAGATACCTGCGCTTCGATCACCGATCATGGTCATTGCATTCTCTGGTTGGAATGATGCAGCAGAAGCAGCAACCGGTGCGGTATCTCACCTTTTAGGCATATGGAGCGAATCAGGCGATATTGACGCTCCGGAAGAGAACGAATTGATTCCAGATCTCATCGCTGACGTTGATTCTGAAGAGTTCTACGACTTCCAGGTAAATCGCCCGATGATTGAAATTGATGGTTCGTTAATTCGTTCATTGATCTGGCCAGGAACGCAGGTCTTTGGTCTAGCGACACCACAATTTGAGAACGACTTCGTAGTAGTTCGCGGTGTTGAACCTTCTATGAAGTGGCGTACTTTTACCCATCAACTCTTAGATCTAGCCGATGATTTAGAAGTGTCAACGATTATTACATTGGGATCGATGCTGGCAGATGCTCCTCATAGTCGACCAATTACCGTGACTGGGTCGGGTGCGCATCCTGATATCGCTAAGCGCTTAGGTGTTGAGGTAAGTCGCTACGAAGGTCCAACGGGAATTCTCGGTGTTATTCAAGATGCTTGCCTGCGACGTGGAATCGACGCAATCTCACTTTGGGCTGCGGTTCCGCACTATGCAAGTAGTTCACCGTCCCCAAAGGCCACTCTTGCGCTAATTAATGCGTTAGAAGATTTCCTAGAAATTGATCTCCCACTCGGTGAATTAGCCGATCATGCGAAAGAGTGGGAAAAGGAAGTCGATGAGCTCACCCAAGAAGATAGTGAGATCGGTGACTACGTAAAAGCTTTAGAAGAGAGTAAAGATAGCGCGGCTTTTTCTGATGTGTCAGGAGATGAAATCGCCCGCGAACTAGAACGCTTTTTAAGGCGTCAAGAAGGTAATTAGAAAGCAATCCCCAACAAGGAATCTACTGCGCGAGAAAGCTCTCCTGGGCTTCCACCAGTTAACCCCGAGTTAGTATGTGCTAACCAATCTTTGAGCGCTTTAATCGCACTCGGAGTATCAAGATCATTTGCTAAAGAATCGGCGATAATTTCGATCGTCGAATCGGTTGGCGCAACTTCTGTACGAGAAAGGGCGACACGTAAATCCTCCAATAGCGTTTCTGCTGTTGTTAAATCTCGCTCTACCCACATGTGATCGCTTCGGTAGTGATGGCCTAGCAGTGCTAATCGAATAGCCATGGCATCGCGTCCTTGTTTCAACAAATTAGAAACGAGCACCAAGTTACCTTTTGACTTGCTCATCTTTTCACCATCTAAACCGATCATTCCGGCATGTACATAGTGCGAAGCAAACTCCCGTCCATTGATCATTTTCGACTGCGCAGCAGACATTTCATGATGCGGGAAGATCAAATCGCTTCCACCACCTTGGATATCAACTGAAGTCTTATCATCTGGAGATATCTCTAAATAACTCAGTGCGATTGCGCAGCATTCGATATGCCAACCAGGACGTCCTATGCCAAACTCGCTCTCCCATCCGGGCTCGTTTGGTCGCTGGGCTAGCCACAAGAGGGCATCTAATGGATCTTTCTTCCCAGCTTTCTTTGGATCTCCCCCACGCTCAGCGAATATTCTCTCCATCTCGCTCTGGCTTAAATTGGAGCGACGACCAAAATCTTTATCGCTACGCACTTCGAAGTAAAGATCTTCATCAATTTTGTAAACTGAATTATTCGCTTGTAGATCTTTTATCGCCGCTATTACCTGCGGAATGGCTTCTACTGCTCCGATGTAATGGGCGGGAGGGATCACATGGAGCGCGACCATATCTGATTTGAAAAGCTCAATTTGAGAGTGCGCTAAATCTTTCCAGTCCACTCCATCTCGGATGGCTCGCTCAAGAAGCGGGTCATCCACATCAGTAATATTCTCAACAAAATTTACTTGTGCACCTGTTGCGCGCAGGTATCGATTGATTAGATCAAAGGCTAGATAGGTATTGGCATGTCCGAGATGAGTAGCATCGTATGGAGTGATTCCACATACATACATTCGATAAATCGGTTTTACAGGCAAGGCGTTGATTGAAGCTGTAGCGCTGTCATGCAAAGAGAGAGCCTTCAGTGAAAAGCGCGAATCGAGAGGCGGTATATATAGATCAGACCAAGCCTTCATTGCGCCATCTTAGAACGGTGGCCAGGGAACTGCAGGCCAATCCTGACTTGGTTCTGGGAACTTCTTTTCCGTTAACGCTCGCTCGATTCGAGCCAAAGTCGCGGCCAATTCTTCTTCTTCAATAAGGCCGAGCACTACATCACGCTTTTCAGTGCCGATCAGTAGCGCTGCTAGCTGCAATATCTCCAACTCATTTGATGTAAAAGGTCGGCCTGCCCATTGCCACAGAACAGTTCGCAACTTATCTTCTTCATGGAAAGTAACCCCGTGATCGCAACCAAAGATTCGACCATCTGTTGTGGGAATTAAGTGTCCAATTTTGCGATCGGTGTTATTAGTTATGAGATCCAAAAGTGCAATCTTGCGAAGTTCGGGTAGATCTTCCTTGAAGAACTCCATTAAATCTACACTTTCATCAATATCTATCCAGAGTTGAACCATGCCGGTTCCGTATGGACCATCCCTTAGAACCGTCGGTGGAACTAAATGCAACCCAAGCCAATGGCTTATGAGAAAAGTTAAATATTCACGATTGGCCAAAGTTCCATCTGGGAAATCCCAAAGTGGACGCTCCCCCGCTATCGGCTTATAAATGCACGTCAGAGTTCTATCTTTAACTTCGCATGAGGCATATAGCGTTGCATTAGATGCATCTACAAGACGTCCCGATATTGTCAAAGCGCCATGACTGAGATCATGTAAGAATTTTTCAACCTCTTCAGTATTAACCTGGCTCATCTTCTATATCCATTAGCGCGCGGACAAAGATGTCCGCTCGGATCGATTGGGCCACCGCAGAATGGACACGGAGCTCTGCCAGCTCCAACTACTGCCAAAGCGCGTTTAGCAAAACTTTCGGCATAACCTAAAGAAATCAGAACTCGCAAAATATCTTGACTCTCTGAAATCTCCATGAGAGCTTCTTCATCCTCCGCAGATTGACTATCAGCCATCGCCTGGAGATCTATCTCAATCAATTTTCGATCCGAAACATAAGCCAAACCGATTACTCCAACTCGAAATTCTTCATCAATTGGAGTTTCAAGCGGTGCATCATCACGAACAATTCGTTCGAAAATCGTTAACGGTTCGGAACTGCGCACCTCGCGAAGTATCTGCTGAATTCGGTCCGCCAACGCGGCAACCTGTGCTTTTTCCAGCGATACCGAGATCAGACGAGAACCTGTTCGAGCTTGTAAAAAGAAGGTTCGTTCTCCAGGAATGCCCACTGTGCCCACAACGAATCGTTCAGTTGGATCGAATAGAAATATTTGCCCACTCATTTGCTAGCGCTTTCGCCCGGAACCGCCACCGAGGAGCGCCATTGATTTCATAGATTTCTTCGGTTGAACAAGGAACGAAGAAATTGGATCAAGAGTGTTGTTTAAAGTCAGAACTCGATAATCCTTACCATTGAAATCTAGGACGGTAATTGATGCCGGGTCGATTACGATCTTCTGGAAATGGTCGAGATGAGTTCCGAGGACGCTAGCCACGATCGCCTTGATTACATCTCCATGGCTTACCAACAATTTAGTTTCCGAGCCCGCTGACTTCGAGACTTTATTTAAGCCACGCATTGCTCGCGCTTGAACATCGAGAAGTCCTTCACCACCAGGAAAATACATTGCACTAGGCGTCTCTTGAACAATCTTCCAACTCTTTTCCTTGGAAAGTACTGCCAGTTTCTTTCCAGTCCATTTTCCGTAATCAACTTCTGCCAAATCATCGTCAGTTTCAATATTGATCTTCTTCGCTGCAGTCTTTGAAAAGTTTGCGATCAAAGGCTGCACAGTTTCAGCGCAACGTTCCATTGGACTTATACGAATCTGCGAGAACGTGACCTCTTTCAATCGGGTCGCAACTTCAAGTGATTGCTTTACTCCGCGTTCTGAAAGCGTTATTCCAGGGGTTCTTCCGGCAAGAATGCCTTTCGCATTGGCAACAGAGTGCGCATGTCGCAGCAAAAGTATCCGTGTCATGTTGGAAGGTTATCCGCAATTTTCAATTGCGTCTTGCTAGGGTGGCCGCCATGGAACTCCGCCGCGCAGGTAAATCAGGGCTCGCTCTTTCGCGCCTTGGACTGGGGACGATGACATGGGGTCGAGACACAGATACCCACGAGGCGGCAGATCAGGCACGAGCCTTTATCGAATCCGGTGGAAATTACATCGATAGCGCGAGCCATTATGGAGATGGGGATGCAGAACGCGTTATCGGTGGATTAATAGGAACGCTCTTTAAACGTGAAGATGTAGTAATCGGAACTAAGGCCGGCTC
>WLLM01000061.1 GCA_009700715.1 Actinomycetota bacterium | reverse complement strand
GAGTTCATCTCCCCTGATTTACCTTGGTTACACCTTGATATTGCAGGACCTGCCTATAACGAAGGCGAGCCTTACGGATATACGCCAGTAGGTGGCACAGGTGTTGCGCTGCGCTCATTGGTCGCGTTGGCCGAATCTGCCTCCATTTAGTAATCAGAGGCTAAAACTGGCAAGATAGGAACCAATCAAGCCTCAATGTGGCGCTCGTTGGTGAAGGAGTCGGTACACGTGTCTAATTTTGATCTCGTTGTTTTAGGTGGCGGTAGCGGCGGTTACGCGGCTGCGCTACGTGGCGCTCAACTTGGACTTTCAGTTGCGCTGATCGAGGCGGATAAATTAGGCGGAACGTGTCTTCACCGCGGATGTATCCCAACCAAGGCGCTCCTACATGCTGGAGAAATCGCAGATGGCACCCGCGAGGCAAGCCATTTCGGAGTCAATGCAACATTTAACTCAATAGATATGGTCGGCGTAAATTCATATAAGGATGGCGTCATCGCCAAGTTACATAAAGGGCTTCAAGGTTTAGTTAAATCTCGAAATATTACTTACATCGAGGGCCATGGAAAGCTCGTGGCCAAAGATACGATCGAAGTTAATGGCGCTCGCTATACAGGCAAAAATGTTCTACTTGCTACAGGTTCGTATGCGCGCACACTTCCTGGATTAGATATTGATGGCAAGCGCGTGATCACATCAGATCAAGCGATGAAGATGGAATACGTTCCAAAGAGCGTGATCGTTCTTGGTGGCGGAGTCATTGGCTGCGAGTTTGCATCGGTCTGGAAATCCTTCGGAGCCGAAGTAACAATTATTGAAGGGTTGCCTCACTTGGTTGCCTTGGAAGATGAGTCTTCTAGCAAGCAACTCGAGCGCGCCTACCGTAAGCGCGGCATCAACTTCGAACTCGGAGTTCGCTTCAAGTCACATGCAGTCACTGCTGATGGAGTCACCGTAACTCTTGAAGACGGTAAGACTTTCACCGCTGAAGTACTTTTGGTTGCAGTAGGTCGCGGCCCAGTATCGGCAAACCTTGGCTATGAAGAACAAGGCATCGCAATGGACCGCGGCTATGTTCTCGTTGATAACAAGTGCCGCACCAACGTTCCAGGAATTTGGGCGGTTGGAGATCTAATTCCTACGCTTCAACTTGCGCACGTTGGTTTTGGTGAAGGAATTTTGGTTGCTGAAGAAATCGCTGGTCTTAACCCTCGTCCAATTAACTACGACGGTGTTCCACGAGTTACTTATTCAGAGCCTGAGGTCGCTTCAGTTGGCTTAACAACTGCGCAAGCAAAAGAACGTGGTTATGACGTAGTAGAACTTAACTATGACTTAGCCGGAAACGGAAAAGCACAGATTTTGCGCACCGCCGGATCGGTAAAGCTGGTTTCGCAAAAGGGCGGCCCAGTTCTTGGAATTCATATGGTCGGTGCACGTGTCGGCGAACTACTAGCCGAAGCGCAATTAATCTTTAACTGGGAAGCGTCAGCAGATGATGTTGCCCCACTTATTCATGCTCACCCAACGCTCTCTGAAGCAATGGGTGAAGCGCATATGGCACTTGCAGGCAAACCACTACACGCTCACGGATAGAGAATAGGAAAACGAAATGACTTTCTCAGTAACTATGCCAGCACTTGGCGAAAGTGTCAGCGAAGGTACAGTCACACGTTGGCTTAAATCCGAAGGTGATCATGTCGCGATGGATGAACCACTCCTAGAAGTTTCAACTGACAAAGTTGATACCGAAATTCCTTCACCTGTTGCCGGTGTTCTACAAAAGATTGTTGTGGCAATTGATCAGACTGTTCCAGTTGGCGCAGAACTAGCCATCATCGCCGACGGTGCTGCTTCAGCAACAGCTCCTGTGGCTGCCGCACCTGTTGCGACCCCTGCACCGGCACCTGTTGCTGCGGCGCCTGCTCCAGTTCAAACTCCACCACCTGTGGCGCCAGTTGCTGCTGCGCCCGTTACAACTCCCGCAACATCTGCCGGAACAATTATTACTATGCCAGCACTTGGCGAGAGCGTAAGCGAAGGAACCGTTACACGTTGGCTAAAGGGCGTTGGCGATTCAATCGCAGTTGATGAGGCGCTTCTGGAAGTTTCAACTGACAAAGTTGATACCGAAATTCCTTCACCAGTTGCCGGAACAATTATTTCGATCGATGTTCCAGTTGATTCAACTGTTCCAGTTGGTGCACGCCTTGCCGTAATTGGCGGCGCTGGTGCAGTTGCACCAGCTGCACCTGTTGCTACTCCCCCTGCAGCGCCAGTTGTGTCTGCTCCAGCACCTGTTGCGGCTCCCGTAGTTCCTGCACCTGTTGTTCCTGCACCAGTTGTGTCTGCTCCAGCACCTGTTGCGCCATCTGCTCCTGTTTCACAACCTGCCGATGCGTATGTAACTCCAATCGTTCGCAAATTAGCGAATGAACTTGGTGTAAATCTAGCCAGCGTTAAGGGCACCGGAATCGGCGGACGCATCCGTAAAGAAGATGTGGAATCAGCGGCGCCACAAAAGAGCGCTCCAGTTTCCGCGGCAGCCCCCGCTGCTGCACAGCGTTCTGCTACAGCCCCAGTAGTTGCGGCATCACCACTTCGTGGAACGACCGTGACTATGTCTCGTCTGCGTAAAGTTATCGCCGCACGCATGGTCGAATCACTTCAAGTTAGTGCGCAATTAACGACAGTTATTGAAGTTGATGTAACAAAGATTGCACGTTTACGCGATCGCTCAAAGGCAACATTTGAAGCTCGTGAAGGCGTGAAACTTTCCTTCCTTCCATTCTTCGCTGTTGCGGTTTGCGAAGCTCTAAAACAACATCCAGTACTCAATTCATCTGTTGAGGGCGATCAAATCATTTATCACGGTGCAGAACACCTAGGTGTTGCTGTAGATACCGAGCGTGGACTTCTAGTTCCTGTAATTCACAATGCGGGCGATCTCAATATGGGTGGTATCGCACGCAAGATTGCAGACTTGGCAGCGCGTACTCGCGACAACAAGGTAACCCCTGATGAACTTGGTGGCGGAACTTTCACGCTGACAAACACCGGAAGTCGTGGAGCGCTCTTTGATACTCCAATCATCAACCAACCACAGGTTGCAATCTTGGGACTTGGCGCAGTTGTTAAACGTCCAATGGTTGTAAAGGGCGAAGACGGTGGCGAGACAATTGCTATTCGCTCAATGGTTTATCTTGGACTTTCATACGACCACCGCGTTGTAGATGGTGCAGATGCCGCTCGCTTCCTAGTCACTCTGAAAGAGCGACTCGAAGGCGGAGCGTTTGAATCCGATCTAGGACTTTAGTTCGAATGCCAGTTCCGCAACGTATCGCCATAACTGGCGCCTCTGGTCTTATCGGTAGCGCACTTGTTGGACATTTGAAATCAGAGGGTCACACGGTGCAACGCCTGGTGCGTCGTGCCACCGTTGCACCTGATGAAATTCATTGGGATCCAAAGACCGGTTATGTTGATATCGAAGCGCTTCGTGGCGTAGATGCAGTAATTCACTTAGCCGGTGTCGGAGTAAGCGATAAACGTTGGACTAAGCGATTTAAATCAGAAATTCTTAACTCCCGCTTGCTCGGCACTACAGCGATTGCTAACGCCGTTGCCGAAGTAAAACCACAGGTATTTATCTCAGCTAGCGCAATTGGCTGGTACGGAGATTCTGGAAACCGTGCTGTTGTGGAAAGTGATTCAGTTGGAAATGATTTTCTAGCGGCAGTATGTCGCGAGTGGGAAGGCGCCGCTGACCTTGCAGGAGCAACTCGAACCGTAAAACTTCGTACCGGTTTGGTATTAGATCCAACCGGCGGTGCGCTCGGAAGAATGTTGCCGCTCTTTAGATTTGGTCTCGGTGGAAAACTTGGTTCAGGCAAGCAATGGTGGTCCTGGATAACTCTTCACGATGTCGTTCGCGCAATTGAATTTGCATTGGCTAATCCAATTTCAGGTCCGATCAATTTAACAACGCCAAATCCTGTTACCAATCAGGAATTTACTGCAGCCCTTGCCCAGGCACTAAAGCGACCTGCACTCTTTCCTGCCCCAGCGATTGCACTAAAGATTGCACTCGGAGGATTCTCTAGCGAAGTTTTGGGTTCAAAGAAGGTAATGCCTAACGCGCTAAGCGATGCGGGATTTGTTTGGGATTACCCACACATAACCAACGCGTTAACTGCGTTGATCGATCAGTAACTGCTCAGCGGCTTTTCTTCCTGATAAGAGAGCCCCATTTTGTGAAGGTGATTGCAGATAATCACCTGCGCAGTAAGTATTTTTCTCAATCTTTACTTCAGTACGCTCTTTATAACCAGGTTGAAATAGTGGCAGAGCTGAATTAATCTCATATTTGGCAAGGAATCGCCACTCTTCAGTTGAGGATCCCCACATCTGAGCCAATTGGCGGCGAACTTCTGATTCGGATGCATGTTTAATTGTTGTGGATGAGATTAAATTTTGACCAGGCGGTGCATATTCCCTAGACAAATTTGAGATAACGATCGAGTTAATAACTGGTCCACGATTTTCAGAATCGATAATTAGCTCAGCGCTAGAACTCGGCGCCGTGCTTGCTGCGTGATACCAAGTTGTTGACCCAGCTAACGCACCAATCTCATCAGCCCCCAGTAATTGACCAGCGGTTGTTAAATCAGTGGCCAAAACTATTTTCTTAGCTGAAATAAAGCCGCGGCTTGTTTGAACGCCGCCTTCAACAATTTCTTCAACCTGTGTGTTTAGGCGCAGATCCTTAACTTGCAACGCCATTTGTGCCGCTAACTCCCCCGCACCTCTTGAAGGAATCCCGGATCGGCCATTGATAAATGAGCCAATGATCTCGCGTCCAATCGTGGCACTTACTTTCGACGGTTCGGCTAAGAAGACGCCTTGCAGAAAAGGTTTAAGGACTTTGAAATAGAAATCACCGACTCCTGTACGAAGGAAATGTTCTTCTACACTCTCATCAAACCTAGGAGAACCAGCTAAATAGCGGAGAAAACTTGCCTTAGCAAAAATCGACCCTGTTTTCTTGGAGAAGGTTGAAAATAGCGCGCCGCGCGGATCGCCGAGTCTGGCTATTCCACTTGAAGTTGATACTCCGACTGTTCGTGGCGCGGTTTTAAAATCTATATCTTTCAATAAATTCCAACGTTTGATCTCAGGGTAGTTAGCGTTGATTAACTGAAATCCGCGATCGAGAATGAAGCCATCAATTTGATCGCTCGCAACTCGTCCACCGGCCCGATCGGAAGATTCAACCACCGCAACTTCAGCGCCACTTTTTTGAAGTGTTAAAGCAGCCGCCATTCCGGCTAATCCAGCACCGACAACTACATACATATATCTACCGTAGCGGGCTCATTCGATTTAGAACTACTTGTTCTGCAACTTCGATGGCCACCAGATCTTTGGACCGATTTCATGAACTAGAGCAGGTACCAAGATTGAACGAACAATGATCGTATCCAGCAAAACACCGAAGCCAACCGCAAAACCAAGTTCTGCCAGCGGAACGAGAGGTAGCAATCCGAGTACTGCGAAGGTGGCTGCAAGAACGATTCCGGCAGAAGTGATCACAGCGCCAGTCACGGTCACGCCCTTAAT
>WLLM01000060.1 GCA_009700715.1 Actinomycetota bacterium | reverse complement strand
TCAGCCAAGTGAGGTCGCATTTAAAGATTTCCTCGGGATCGTTGGGATCTGTGAATTCGACCCAATCGCGTGCGAAACCTGGCTTAATTTCTGACATAGTCGCAGAGCCTACGCGTACTCTTTCGCTATGGCTAATTCAGCGAAAACGTTTTCTGAGACCAACATCGCCGTTATTGGGGCTGGCGTTATGGGCGAAGCGCTGATCTCTGCCTTAATTAGCTACGGAATTGCGCCATCAAAGATAACTATCTCGGAAAAGCGTGAAGAACGAGCTGCAGAGTTAATGGATCGTTACAAAGTAGCAAATGAAGCGTTAAGTGAGAACGTTGCCAAGTGCGACCTAATTCTCTTAGTGGTTAAGCCACAAGATATGGCCACTGTTTTAGCCGAGATTAAGCAGACGATTCGCCACGGCGTCTTAATTATCTCCTTCGTAGCCGGCAAGCAGATCCGCGGTATCGCCGACGCCATCGGAACTTCTGCCAATCCAGTTATTCGCGTGATGCCAAATACGCCGACTCTGGTCGGAGCAGGTATGTCAGCCATCTCTTGTTGCGGACTTGTATCGCCAGAGCAGAGAGATTTTACCCTTGGTTTCTTAGGTGCAGTAGGAAAAGTTATTGAAGTAGATGAAGATCTGCAGGATGCGGTAACCGCCACTAGCGGTTCAGGGCCAGCCTATTTCTTTAGATTTGTAGAAGCGATGGTCGATGGCGCAGTAGCGCTTGGACTATCTCAAGAGGATGCAACAACTCTGACAATTCAAACAATTGTCGGAGCCGCGAAGCTCCTTGATCAATCTGGTGATTCGCCAACAACGCTGCGCGAAAAAGTTACGAGCCCAAATGGGACTACCTTTGCCGCGCTAAATTCTTTTAACGATTCAGATATTTCGGCAACCGTTGCAAAAGCAATGAAGGCAGCACGTGATCGCTCGCAAGAACTTGCGTAAATATCTTTTACTTCCAGCCCTAGTTTTGGCTTTGGCCGCGCCAAACAATGCCGGTGCCGCGCTAAAATCAGTCGCAGTTAAGCCAATTACCAAATGGAGCGATGGCGTTGGTGTTGAGTTAATCGCATCTACAAATAAAGCAGTAGTGACAGCTAGGAATATCTCGTCAGCAACGGCAGATATTGAAATACAAGCACGCGATTTCTCAGGTACCCCGCTCTGGTCTAAAACCATTGATTCTGGCTTAGATGAAGTGGCAACAGCGATCGCGCCAGATAGCCAAGGAAATATCTGGATTGCGGGCAACTCGGCAGCTCCGATTACTGCAGATACCGCTACCGCAGGCGCAACGGGGCTAAATCCTGATGGCGTAATCATTGAGACACCTTCGCCGCAGCGACCAGATATGCGACTACTAACGCTTTGGAAGTTAAACCCATTGGGTGAAGTGCAAGAGAAATTTACAGTTACTCAGAACGATATTTCGTTAGTCGATGCCATGGCAGTAAGTGCAACTGGCGTATCCATATTGGCATCTCGCGAATCTGGTCCGTTTGTAATTAGCACCAACGCTAAAGGCGTATTTAGTAAAGAGATAAGAATCGGAACCGCCAAGACAAAGTTATCTGCGATTGTCCGTTCCATCGATGGCTCAAGCAGCGTCTTCGGTTCAAGTAGCGAAACTTTAGGCGGTAAGAAGCTGGTTGGACGTGAAGATGGGGTCTTAGTAAAGATTTCTAAGGCCGGAACCGTTACCTCGGTTGTGAGAAGTTCAGCTCCGAAGGGTTATCGAAATTGGAGCAGTGCAACATCTACGCTCTTCTTAACTGGTTCGGTTAAATCAGGTGCAGTTACAGAAAGTGCGATCACCAAATTTACAAATACCTTTGCCCCAACTTGGACTACTCGAATCACATCTACCGGAACTGCTCTAGCAACCAATGGTCCAAATAACTCTTTCTATACAATCCTCGAGCCGACTGCTGCAATAAAAGGGGTAAGTAACTTTAAAGCGGTGAAGGGTCAAAGCCTGGCTATTCAATTTGATAGCAAAGGGGTAATAGTTGGCGCCTTTACTGGTGCAGATCTAAGCCAAGTAAAGGCTGTGACATATTCGTTGGATGGCGGCTTATTTATCTTGACTGAAAATTCGATATTTAAAGTGGGCGCATCGAAATAAGTTGATTGCCAATTCCGGCAATTAAGTAACGCACCTTATTTATTACGATCCAAGTTGAATCGATTCCGTCGGAGCTCTGTTCTTTGGAAACTAAGGTGATGGCGCTCTTTGAGATATCTACTGCACATAAACGCTCTTGGCAGTTGAAAATACTGGTCGAACCGTCGCTACTTAAGAACTTGGAAGGAGTGCCGAAGCCTGTGGTTGGAACCGTTGTGAACACGGTCGGTGCATCTAAGTAAGCCCATCGCAATTGTTCAGCGCGTGGCAAGGTGAGCGTGGAAGAGGTTAGCCACGTGGCCAAAATTCCGCGCGCACCTTTCTGCAAATTCACGTCATAACCAACTACTGCGATTGGTCCGCCAGAGCTGTCTAGAGTTTGATATTTCCAACTCGCCGATGACAGACCACTTCGCTTGGCAACACGAATCGCACCCGAAGTCGCTTCTTTTCTTTGATTGATAGTAAGAATCGAGTCATAAAGCAAGATCGTTTCTTTACCATCGAAGAGCGCATCCAAATGAAAACCAACATCGCCCGTGGTGCGATCATCTGTCTTGCGATCGCCATCAACTAATTCATATTTCCAATCAGTGGAGCCCTTTGCTTTAACCGCACCAAGCAAAATCCCTTGAGATTCATCGCGGTAGAAGACTTGAACTCCAGCTGAACTTACAGAACAAGCATTTGAAACGCTGACATCACTTGCGGTGCGCACACGGATTGGATCTTCATAGTTATTTACCGCACCACCATTGCCATCTACAACTTCATATTTAAAGGTTTTGCCATCATAAATTGCGTAACGTAGATCTTTATCTATCGAATCGGCGTAGAAGATATGCAAGTTTTGAGTCTTTCCATATCCACTTACACATGCAGAGACTTCACCTGAAATTGCGTTACGGGTACGACCTGAAGTTCCACCACGTCCATCAACTGTTAACTTGCTCCAAACTTTTCCGTTCCAGAGAGCCAACTTCAAAGCGCCATTAATTGCATCTTGATAAATAACAGCTGGGTTTGTATTAAAGGTAACGCTAGTTAAATTATGCGCTTGTGCCGCGGGATCAATCACCGTCTTTTTCCAACCCGCTTGTGGAATTACAGCATTGGTTGTTATCGGATCAGATGTTCCTAGAGAGTTAGATGCGGTAATAGAAAAGGTATAAGAAGTGCCGTTCTTTAATCCCGTGAGAACGACAGGGCTATTGGTGTAGCTCTTTTCAGCGCCAGTCTTTACATTTCTAACCGTATAACTAGTTATTTGTGCAGCGCGCGCGTTTGCTGGTGGATCAAAGCGGATGATTGCAGCGCTATCAGAGATCAGCGCTTGGGCATTGCGTACTTGCTGCGGAATTCCAACTGCAATACCAACTGGCGGTTTATTGCGTAGATCTTGCATCATCGCTAATAACAGTGGCCCGGGCTCATGAAAAATTTCACCCGCATCTAGATTTGGCGACATAACTGCATCAGGACCGGCGCTAGAAAAAGTTGCTTCATCTAGATGGCTTACCGAAGAGCCATCTTCATAATTTTTTGGAGTGTAGAGCAGCGGTTTAACACCACCATTTGCAGCGATTCCAAGAGCTCCTGACCAAACAAGCTTTGAAGTTAACGCTTCTCCTAATTCAAGTGATGGTGAAGGTAGGTCTGAAAGTCTGCGGCCGTCACCTGTTTGAACGTAGGCATCGTAGGCAGTTGGTTGATCGATTGAACCGTAGCCAAAGAAATCGTCATAACTATCGGTTGAAAGGAAACCTAAACCATGCGCCATCTCATGCAGAATCACTGATTGCAGATCGTATTCAGACTTGCTTGGACCAGATCCGGTTCCGCGATACCAACTAGCAAGTGAGTTAACGGTGATAATCATTTCGGGGTTATCGCCATCTAAATCTTTTCCGGCTAGCGCGTTGGCAAGTGCTGAGGGATACCAAAGGCTCGCATCAGGTGCACCGTTAAAATTTGAAAAGTAACTTCCGGGACGAGCACTTCCTAAGATGCTAAATGAAGAAGAACGCCCCCAGGTTGCTTCGATGTAAATCGGTACTTTTGATTCAAAGTTCGCTGCCCAAACATCGATCGATGCTTGAACTTGCGCCTTAGTCCACTCAGGGAAGTTGTTGTACTTAACAATAAATTTAGATTTCTTCTCAAGTTTTGCAACTTTAGGTTGAGATGCCTGGCGAATATTGGTTGCAGGACCTGCATATACGTTGCCCCATTGAGTAGCAGGACGAACTTGAACTAGAGCTTCTGCCGAAGTTGGTGCGATTAATCCGAGTAATAGTGCGGAGATCGCTGTGAGTATGGCAACAGAGCGAGTGGGGATTCGCATAAATTTCCTTGCCATAGCGCCTAACGCTATCAGGGTGCGAGAATGTCGCCATGTCCCCTGAAGTAGTAACCGATTTCACCGAGGTAATCGCTCGCATGAAATCAGAGCGCCCAATAACTCTTGATTTCAGCGGCAATTCTGCGCGTCCAGAACCAACACTTGATGAAGCCCGAACCGAGTTGGCAAATTCAATTGGCGAGATCGCTCACAAGGTTTTCTCAAAGAAGTATGGTCCTTTGGTCGGTACTGTTACCAAGACAACAGCTGAAACACTATTAAAGAACGCTGAAGAAAATCTCTACCGCGCCAAAGGCGATGCCACGTTGATAATCCAAGAGCTAGTCGATCGTGCATTTACTTCACCAAAGAAAAAGAATAAGTGAAACCACTCGTAACGATTTATTCTCGCACCGGGTGCCATCTCTGCGAAAGCGCTGAAACAATTATTGAAAATCTTAAGGATGAACTTGATTTTGATTTAGAGATAAAGCTGATAGATGGCAATCCAGATTTAGAAAAACTTTACGGACACGAAGTACCGGTTATTCATATAAATGGCGAGCATCATGACTACTTTAAGGTGGATGTGGAGCGCTTTAAATCTTCCCTTGGAACACATCATCTGCGTCGATAATTCGGTATGAGTAGCCTTGCTCGGCAAGGAAGCGTTGGCGGTTCTGTGCAAAATCTTGATCGATGGTGTCGCGTGAGACAACCGAGTAAAACTTTGCACCACGTCCATCTGCTTTAGGGCGCAAGATACGTCCTAAACGCTGTGCTTCTTCCTGGCGCGAACCAAATGCACCAGAAACCTGAATCGCAATCGTTGCTTCAGGTAAATCAACTGAGAAGTTGGCAACCTTGGAAACAACTAAACAAGTAATTTCACCAGTGCGGAAGGCGGCAAAGAGTTTTTCGCGCTCTTTAATTGGGGTCTCACCTTTAATTACAGGTACCCCGAGGGTTTCCGATAAATCATCTAACTGATCGATGTATTGGCCGATAACCAGGACTTGCTCGCCAGCATGCAGACCAACTAACTCTTCAACGACATCGCGCTTGGTGCGAGTAGTCGCGCAGTAGCGATAGCGTTCTTCAGGTTCGGCAGTTGCATAAGAAAGGCGTTCTGCTTCAGTGAGGTTTA
>WLLM01000006.1 GCA_009700715.1 Actinomycetota bacterium | reverse complement strand
TTAGTTGACTCATCTTCTGGGGAGACAACAACGCTAATTAACCCAGCAACAGGACAAGCATTCGCAACTGCTCCAAATTCAAATGCCGCCGATGTTGATAAGGCGATGACCGCCGCAGCTAACGCCTTCACTGAATGGCGTGATTCAACTCCATCCGAGCGCCAACGCGCCCTTCTCAAAATCGCCGACGCGATCGAGTCGCGCGCCGATGAAATTATCGCAATCGAATCTGAAAACTGTGGCAAGCCAATTGGGCTAACAACTTCAGAAGAAGTGCCTCCAATGATCGATCAGATCCGTTTCTTCGCCGGTGCTGCTCGCAATTTAGAGGGCAAATCTGCTGGGGAATATATGAAGGGAATGACCTCATTTATTCGTCGTGAGCCAGTTGGTGTCTGCGGCCAAGTAACTCCATGGAACTACCCAATGATGATGGCGGTTTGGAAATGGGCTCCGGCAATTGCGGCAGGAAACTCTGTCGTTCTTAAGCCAAGTGATACAACTCCTGCATCGACAGTCTTTATGGCCGAGATCATGGGCGAATTTTTACCTGATGGCGTAATAAACGTTATTTGCGGAGAACGCGAAACCGGAAAAGCAGTAGTAGAACATGCAACACCAGCAATGGTTTCAATTACCGGTTCAGTGCGCGCAGGTATGGAAGTTGCCGGAAGCGCTGCCAAGCAATTAAAGCGCGTCCACCTCGAACTCGGCGGCAAAGCGCCAGTTGTTGTCTTTAACGATGCAGATCTAGAAGCTGCCGCTGCGGGAATTGCAATCGCTGGATTCTTCAACTCCGGACAGGATTGCACCGCAGCAACTCGCGTCTTGGTGCAAGAAGGCGTCTACGAAGAAATGGTAAAACTCCTTGCGCACCAAGCGACCAATGAGATCGCGGTCGGTATGCCAAATGAAGATGTGATTGTTGGACCAGTAAATAACGCTGCGCAATTTGAACGTGTAAAGGGATTCCTCGATCGCGTTCCATCACATGCGCGAGTCGTCGCAGGCGGATCAGCGATTGATCGCCCAGGCTTCTTCATCGCTCCAACGGTTATCGCCGATCTTCGTCAGCAGGATGAGCACATCCAATCCGAAATCTTCGGACCGGTCATAACAATTCAGAAATTTAAAGATGAGGCAGAAGCGATCGCCCTTTCAAATGGAGTCGAATATGGCTTGGCATCATCTGTCTGGACCAAGGACCACGGAACTGCGATGCGCATGGCCAAGGCCTTTGACTTCGGATGCGTCTGGATCAACACCCACATTCCTATCGTTGCTGAGATGCCACATGGCGGCTTCAAGCGCTCGGGATATGGCAAGGATCTCTCTAGCTACGGGTTCGAGGATTACACCCGAATCAAGCATGTGATGACTAACCTAAACGGCTAAAAATTTAGATAAATTTCTGCTAAATCTGAGCGAAATCGTTTGGCGTGCGGGGCTAATCAGTTACATAATGAGCCCTGCACAACCGTCCCTTGTTCCGGAAAACAAAAAGGAGCCCATCAACATGGCTAAGAAGTCACCTCTATCCCCAGAAGCACGTTCAATAATCAATGCACGTGTTTCACGCCGTGCAGTTCTCGCAGGCATAGGTGGCGTTGGCGCTGCCGGTGCGCTCGCTGCATGCGGTTCAGGCGAAGGTTCAAGTGCGTCAGGTGATGCAATTCGTTGGGGCAACTGGCCACTTTATTTAGATTTTGATGAAGCAAATAAGACTTATCCAACTCTCGACAAGTTCACCGAATCAACCGGTATCGATGTTAAATACTTTGAAGATTACAACGACAACGATGAGTTCTTCGGGAAAGTACAAGCGCAACTAAAGCTCAACGAAGATATTGGTTATGACGTTGTCTGCCCAACTGACTGGATGGCGGCGCGCTGGATTCGTCTTGGATATGCGCAGAAGTTTGATGCAGCTAATATCCCAAATAAGACAAATATTCTCGACACTCTTGCATCTCCTTCATACGATCCAAACCGCGAATCAACTCTTACCTGGCAAGGAATCATGGGTGGTTTTGGTTGGAATACTGAAAAGAATCCAAAGGGAATTCGCACACTCGATGACCTCTTCGCTCCACAGAACAAGGGCAAGATCGTTGTGCTTTCAGAACTTCGCGACACCATCGGAATTATCTTGCTTGCGCAAGGTGCCAACCCTGCAACCGTTACTGAAGATCAATACATGAACGCTGTTGATTTCATGGCGAAGAAGATTTCAGATGGATGGATCCGCGGCGTAAAGGGTAATGAATACGCTGAAGACCTCACATCGGGAGATGCAACCGCAGTCATTGGTTGGTCAGGCGATATGTTCATCCTCGCAACAGAAAATGAAGGAAAGTTTGACTTCGCAATTCCTGAGTCAGGCGGAACAATTTCTGGTGACAATATGATGATTCCTTCAACAGTCACTGCCGAAGCTAAGGCAAGTGCCGAAAAGATGATCAACTGGTACTACGACCCAGCTATTGCGGCAGAAGTTGCGGCTTACGTTAACTACGTAACACCGGTTAAGGGCGCCCAAGCCGAGATGGAAAAGATCGATCCAGAACTCGCAAAGAGCGAATACATCTTCCCAACTGATGCAACGATGAAGAACCTCAGCGTCTTCCGTTCACTAACTCCTACTGAAGAGACTGCTTGGACAGAGGCGTTCCAGAAGGCTGCCGGCAACTAAGTGAGCTTTGATGCCTCTTCTGCACGTGGGGATTTAATACTTACTCGAATCACCAAAGAGTACGGTGACTTCAAAGCAGTAGATGATCTCTCGCTGACGATTCCCAAAGGATCATTCTTTGCACTCCTTGGGCCATCAGGCTGTGGAAAGACAACAACGTTGCGCATGATCGCAGGGCTTGAAGAACCAACAGTCGGAAGTATTCACTTAGGTGAAACTGACATCACGACTACGAAGCCTTATCAACGTCCGATCAATACCGTTTTCCAGAACTATGCGCTCTTTCCGCACCTAACAATCTTTGAGAATATTGCCTTCGGCCTTCGCCGTCGCGGAATTAAAGATGTAGATGCAGAAGTAAATAAAGTACTTAACTTGGTTGAACTTCCACATCTTGCGGGACGTAAACCAACGCAACTTTCCGGTGGACAGCAGCAGCGAATCGCTCTTGCTCGCGCAATCGTTAATAAGCCAGCTCTATTACTTCTAGATGAACCTCTTGGCGCACTTGACCTCAAACTGCGTCGTCAGATGCAGATCGAACTCAAATGGATTCAAAAAGAAGTTGGCCTCACATTCGTTCACGTAACCCACGATCAAGAAGAAGCCATGACTATGGCTGACACGATCGCGGTTATGAATGAAGGCCAGATTGAACAAATGGGATCACCGGCAGATCTTTATGACAATCCAGAGACGGCATTTGTGGCTAACTTCCTGGGCCAATCAAATCTAATTAAGGGAACAATCACCGGAAACGATGGAGATTCACTAGTCGTAGATCTTTACGGACAGAAGATTTCGGTTCCAAAGAACCGCTCGCACGCAGTTGATAACTCAATGTATGCCGGTATCCGTCCTGAAAAATTCCGTATTTCACTTCTCGATACCCCGGTATCAGGAAACGTTTTAACTGGCGGACGGATCGAAGATGTCTCTTACATCGGTGTATCGACTCAATATCAGGTTGAAATGCCTTGGGGCCAAGAGCTTATGGTCTTCGAGCAAAACGATGACGGAGTAGCACCATTTAACAAGGGTGATGCCGTCAACATTTCTTGGGCACCTGTCTTCACCTTCGCCCTTCGCGGTGATGAAGATGTGACTGCTGGTTCTGAAGTTACACCTGAAGATCTAGACGAAGAGTAAGTAGTAACTTCGATGGGAAAGATTCGTACTCCTTACCTTCTCCTCCTACCGGGCTTTGGTTTTCTATTTACATTCTTCATTTTGCCGATCGTAAATTTGGCGCAAACTTCAACGCAGACACCAGTCGGTGGGGGAGATACCGGTCAATACGAGCAGACCTTTCGTTTTCAAAATTACATCGATGCGTTCGTCGAAAACAAAGAGCAATTCGGCCGCTCTTTTGTATACGCGATTATCGCAACTCTTTTAGCGCTGGCGATTTCATATCCGTTGGCTTATGCGATCGCATTTAAATCTGGAAAGTACAAGAACTTTTTCTTAGTTTTAGTTGTCGCTCCGTTCTTTACCTCATTCTTGCTTCGTACCGTCGCTTGGAAACAAATTCTTGGCGAAGAAGGTTTTGTAGTTCCCACGCTACGCACCATCGGCATCATCAGCGACAGCACTACTTTGACATCTACCGCTTTCGCCGTAGTCATGGGTATGACCTATAACTTCTTACCATTTATGACTTTGCCGCTATATGCCTCGATTGATCGCATTGATCCAAGAACCCTCGAAGCATCTGGTGACCTATATGCCAATGGATTTACAACATTCCGCAAGGTAACACTGCCGTTATCCATGCCAGGTGTTGTTGCCGGCACTTTACTTACCTTTATTCCGGCAGCTGGCGATTATGTAAATGCTGCGATCTTGGGAAGCCCAAATACCAAGATGATCGGTAACGTAATCGAATCTCGTTACTTCAAAATCGTTGATTACCCAACCGCTGCCGCGCTTTCATTTACCTTGATGGCGGCGATCTTAATTTTGGTAACCATTTACATCCGTAAAGCCGGAACGGAGGAGTTGGTATGAGCAAGAAAATTGCCGATGCCACAGCGCCTCGTATATCTCCAGTTGTAAAGTTCCAGCGCTGGTTTGGGCGCAACCTAATTCGCGTTTATATGTTTCTTGCCTTTACATATTTATTCATTCCGGTCGCTTACACATTTGCTTTCTCCTTCAATGATTCCGGCAAGAGCAACTTGGTATGGAAGGGCTTCACACTCGATAACTGGAAGAACCCTTGCGGCGCGCCAGAAGTCTGTAATGCTCTAGCGAACTCAATAAAGATTGGTTTTCTGGCAACGCTCTTCTCGACTATTTTAGGAACGATGATTGCCTTTGCGATTGGTCGCCATAACTTTAAAGGTCGCTCCACATCCAATCTTTTGATCTTCTTACCGATGGCCACACCAGAAATCGTGCTTGGCGCCTCGCTACTTTCACTCTTCCTAGTATTTAAAATCAACCCAGGATTCTGGCCAACGGTAATTGCACACGTAATGTTCTGTATCTCATTCGTGGTGGTTACCGTTAAGGCGCGTATCGCCAGCCTTGACCCGCGTTTAGAGCAAGCAGCGATGGATCTATACGCAAACGAAATTCAAACTTTCCGTCGCGTCACCCTTCCATTAGTCGCACCCGGAATCGCAGGCGCCGCGCTCTTGGCATTTAGCTTGTCTTTCGATGACTTTATTATTACCAACTTCAATTCGGGCACCGTTATAACTTTTCCAAAATTTGTTTACACAGCCGCGGCCCGCGGTATTCCGGCGCAAGCAAATGTGATCGGTTCGGGTATGTTTTTCCTTGCGCTAGCGATCGTTATAGCGGGGCAGATCCTTAATCGCCGCAAAGCGCGCTAATATAACCTCCAACTACTAGTAGTAATTGCAGAGGTGATTTCCGGGTATCTTCCGGAAAAAGGTGATGGCCACTACCGATCCATCGATTCTTAAACATTTATCTCATATGCAGCCACAGCTTTACTGGCTCGATGAAGATCCGCTCGAACCACTTCCACACCCAACCTTGGTTGGCGATGTCACCTCCGATCTTTGCATCGTCGGCGCTGGTTACACCGGACTTTGGACTGCACTACTGGCCAAAGAAGCTAACCCCGAACGCGAGGTAGTTCTTGTAGAACAACGCGAAACTGGCGCCGGCGCTTCTGGGCGTAATGGCGGATTCTGCAGTTACTCACTTACCCATGGATTTATCAATGGATATAGCCGGTTTAAAGATGAGATGGCGGTTATTGAAAGATTAGGTCGCGAAAATCTAGATGCGATCGAAGCCACGATTACCAAGTACGGCATTGAATGTGATTTTGAATGGAATGGCGAACTACGTGTTGCTGTAGAAGATTGGCAGATGAAGGGCCTAAAAGAAGAGGCCGAACTACGAAATTCTTTTGGTGACAACGTAGAACTGCTAAGTCAAGAGCAAGTGCAAGCGCGAGTTAAATCTCCAATCTACAAAGGTGCGCTCTGGGATCCAGATGGCACAGCGCTCGTAGATCCAGCTCGACTTGTGTGGGGACTCGAACGTGCCTGCATTACTTTGGGTGTAAAGATTTACGAGAACTCACACGTTGATCGTTTGGAGCGCACTAAGAACGGCATGATCGTGCACACACCTTACGGAAGCGTGTACGCCAATAAAGTCGCACTTGCTACCAACGTATTCAAATCATTGATTCAGAGGGCACATAAATATGTAGTCCCTGTTTATGATTTCCAACTCGTAACTGAACCACTCTCGGCCGAACAACTCGAGTCAATCGGTTGGAACGACCGTGAAGGTTTATCTGATGCCGGTAACCAATTCCATTACTACCGCATGACTAAAGATAATGAAATACTCTGGGGCGGATATGACGCCATCTATAACTTCCGGGGAAAAGTTCGCCAAGAATACGAATCCGATGCGCAAACTTATGCTCACTTGGCCGAAGCTTTCCTAGAAACTTTCCCTCAATTAAAGGGAATCAAATTCACTCATGGTTGGGGTGGCGCAATTGATACATGTTCGCGCTTCTCACCATTTTGGGGAATGGCTCATCGTGGTCGCGTAGCTTATGTAATGGGTTACACAGGTCTTGGAGTTGGCTCTACTCGTTTCGGTGCGCAGGTGATGCTGGATCTTCTCGATGGAGTAGACAACGAAAGAACCAATCTTCGTATGGTGGTTAAGAAACCGATGCCTTTCCCACCTGAACCATTTAGATTCATCTTTATTCGCCTTACTCAATGGTCAATAAATAAGGCTGACGAAAACGGCGGAAAGCGCAATCTCTGGCTTAAATTCTTGGATTCGCTCGGCTTAGGTTTCGATTCTTAAAGATTTAGAACTATCCTTACGAAATGGCTAACCACGGCAATATGTATGGACCTAGTTTTACATTTCTAGGAATCCCGCAATGTGATCTAGAAGATTCAAAGAGTTATGCCGATGCTGATGTAATCATTCTTGGTGCGCCGATTGATTCCGGAACATCTCATCGTTCGGGCGCCAAATTTGGACCACAGGCAATCCGCGGTGGAGATTATTTGCCACATGATGCTGAACGCCCACACCTTGCACTTCGTGTGGATGCGCTAAAGGCTCTGAAAGTTTATGACGCTGGCGACCTAATGATGCCGCCAGGAGATTTAGTTTCATCACTAAAGGTTCTCGAAGAAGCTACTGAAAAAATCTCTCGTGCCGGAAAAATCCCGGTAATTCTCGGAGGAGATCATTCAATTGCATCGGCAGATGTCGCAGGTATCGCAAAGCATCGCGGGCTAGGCAAAATATCCATGATCCACTTCGATGCGCATGCCGATACCGGTGAAGATCAATTCGGAGCTTTAATCGGACACGGAACACCGATGCGTCGCCTAATCGAATCAGGACATGTTCGTGGTGACCGTTTCTTGCAACTAGGTCTGCGCGGATATTGGCCAGATGATAAGACTCTAAATTGGATGCGCGATCAAGGTATGCGTTCTTACGAAATGACTGAGATCCATCACCGCGGATTAAATATAGTTCTCGATGAATCTTTTGCAACGCTTACCGATGGTTGCGATGGAGTTTTTCTATCCGTTGATATCGATGTAGTAGATCCAGGTATGGCTCCAGGTACCGGTACCCCCGAACCAGGCGGAATGACTTCACGCGAACTTCTCGAAGCGGTGCGTCGCATCTGCCTCGAACTCCCCGTTGTCGGCATAGATGTAGTCGAAGTAGCCCCACCTTTCGATAGCGCGGATATCACTGCAATTCTTGCCAACCGCGTTGTTCTTGAAGCGCTATCAGCAATTGCTAAGCGCCGTAACGGAACTCCTTATTCACCGACACAAAACCTTTTAGATAGATAGTTAATTGGTATCTGCAGTGAAAGATCTAGTAATTCTTGGCTCAACCGGATCCATCGGTGTGCAGGCGCTAGAAATTGTTGAATCTAACCCATCTCTTTTTCGCGTAGTTGCAATTACTGCAGCAGGTTCAAATCCTGATTTGATTATTGCGCAGGCTAAGAAATTTAACGTCGCAGTAATTGGCGTCGCAAAGAACGCGGACCAGATTAAAGCAGCGCTACCCGAAGCAACTGTGATTGATGGTCCACTGGCATCGACTGAAATTGCGGCGATTACCTGCGATGTTGTTTTAAACGGAATCACCGGCTCTATTGGGCTAGGACCAACGCTGGCAGCGCTCCGAGTTGGAAATCGCGTCGCTCTAGCAAATAAAGAATCACTTGTTGCCGGTGGTGATCTAGTTATGTCACTTGCTAAACCAGATCAGTTATTGCCGGTGGATTCAGAGCATTCGGCTCTCTGGCAGGCTTTAATGGGTGGCAAGAAAACTGAAGTATCCAAATTGATTCTTACCGCCAGCGGTGGACCATTCCGTGATCGCGCTGACTTATCTGGCATCACAGTTGAAGAAGCGTTGAATCATCCAACTTGGTCTATGGGGCCAGTAGTAACTATTAACTCTGCAACTTTAGTAAATAAAGGTCTAGAAATTATTGAAGCGCATTACTTATTTGATATGCCTTACTCGCAGATCGAAGCGGTAATCCATCCACAATCTGTCATCCACTCAATGGTTCAGTACGTTGACGGATCAACAATTGCACAAGCATCTCCACCAAACATGAAGGGGCCGATCTCTTTTGCAATTAATTACCCAGATCGCGTAAAGGCGGCAACTGCTCCAATCGATTGGACCCAGTCACATACCTGGACTTTTGCTCCGGTAGATAACGAACGCTTCCCTGCAATTGATTTAGCGCGCCGCTGCGGAACTTTAGGCGGGGGATTACCTGCAATATTTAACGCCGCCAATGAAGTATGCGTAGCTGCTTTTGCTACAGGAAAGATTGGCTTTACCTCGATCATTGAAACTGTTGAGGATGTTGTTCAAAAGCTGGGAAGAAAATCTGCTGGAGCGCTGCGTGATTTAGCCGATGTCAGTGCAATCGAAGATGATGCGCGAGCAATCGCCACAGAACTTCTTCAGAAAGCAGCCCGTTAATGCAGATCATCGGAATTCTCGCCTTCGTTTTCGCACTCCTCTTCTCAGTGATGGTTCACGAGTTTGGCCATTACCTAACAGCACGCCGCTACGGAATGCGCGTCTCGGAATTCTTCTTGGGTTTCGGCAAACGCATCTGGTCACGCCAACGTGGTGAAACCGAATTCGGCATCAAAGCAATTCCTGCGGGCGGTTACTGTCGCATCGAAGGCATGACTCCGCGGGATGAAATGCCCGAAGGCGAAGCAGATCGCGCCTTTTATCGCGCATCTTCTTTACGCAAATTGATTGTGCTTGGAGCAGGGTCATTCCTGCATTTCGTACTTGGCTACCTACTTCTCTTCGTATTACTTGCAGGTGTGGGCGTTAACCAAGTTCTACCCGTCATCGATTCAGTTGCCGCAAATAGCGCGGCAGCAGCCGCTGGCTTTCAAAAGGGCGATGAAATAATTGCAATTGATGGCGATACTTCAACTGATTGGCAAGATCAACTCTTAAAGATCCGAAACTCCAAAGGCCAACCTCTTACCTTCACAATTAAACGTGACGGAGTTGAACAAACGATTACCGCCGCTCCACGCATGACAGATATAGATGACGGAACATCCCGCTATGTACTTGGCATCATCAATGAATTCGGAACTAAACGAATCAGTCCTTTAAAGTCTGTTACATCTGCAGCCCAATTAACTTGGCGTTTTACTTCTGCATCAGCAAAGTCATTGGTGCAACTACCTACCAAAATCCCAGCGCTCTGGGGACAGACTTTCGGTGGCGAGAAGCGTGATGAAAATGGACTCGTGGGCGTAGTCGGCGTCGCGCGAGTATCTGGTCAAGCAGCTGCAAGTGGCGAACTAACGCTCTCCGAACGCCTCGGAACATTTATCTTGATCGTGGCGAGTTTAAATATCTTTGTTGGCCTCTTTAATCTTCTGCCAATTTTGCCACTTGATGGTGGCCATATGGCAGTTGCTATCGCAGATGAAATTCGTGCGCTCTTTGCACGGATTCGTCGTAGACCACGCCCTGCAGCAATTGATGTGCAAGTGCTCACACCGATTACCGCAGTTGTCTTTGTGATCTTGGCAGCGCTGACAGTTCTGCTGCTAATTGCAGATATTTTCAATCCAATTTCACTCAATCTTTAAACTTTGCACGGTGGTTAAATCGCCGATTAGGTATTTTTGAGGCAGAATAGCCCCATGGTTGATCTCGGAATTCCTAGCGCCCCACCTGCACCTCTTCACCCACGTCGCAAAACAAAGCAGTTAAAAGTTGGCAGCGTCGGAGTCGGTAGCGAATCACCAGTAAGCGTGCAATCAATGTGCACCACACTTACTGCAGATGTAAATGCAACCCTTCAACAGATCGCCGAGCTCACCGCTGCGGGATGCCAAATCGTGCGTGTTGCAGTTCCAAGCCAAGATGATGCCGATGCACTTGCGCAGATTGCTAAGAAATCGCAGATTCCAGTTATTGCAGATATTCACTTCCAGCCAAAATATATTTTTGCAGCAATCGATGCCGGTTGCGCTGCTGTTCGCGTAAACCCTGGCAACATCAAGCAATTTGATGACAAGGTAAAAGAAGTTGCTAAGGCTGCAGGGGATGCAGGTATCCCAATCCGAATTGGAGTTAACGCTGGTTCACTTGATCCGCGCTTACTGGCTAAGTACGGAAAGGCCACACCTGAAGCACTTGCTGAGTCAGCACTCTGGGAAGCGTCACTATTTGAAGAACATGGCTTTTCAGATCTAAAGATTTCAGTTAAGCACCACGATCCCGTAACAATGGTTAACGCCTATCGAATCTTGGCTGCAAAATGTGATTACCCATTGCACCTTGGCGTTACAGAAGCAGGTCCTGCATTCCAAGCAACGATTAAATCTGCAACCGCTTTTGGAATTCTCCTTGCCGAAGGCATCGGCGACACAATCCGCGTATCAATGTCGGCACCTCCTGTTGAAGAAGTTAAGGTCGGAATATCAATTCTCGAATCACTTAACTTGCGGCAACGTAAATTGGAGATTGTCTCTTGCCCTTCATGTGGTCGCGCACAAGTTGATGTTTATACCTTGGCCGAAAAAGTCCAAGCTGGCCTTGAAGGAATGACCGTTCCACTTCGCGTTGCAGTTATGGGCTGCGTTGTTAATGGTCCGGGCGAGGCTCGCGAAGCAGATCTTGGCGTTGCATCCGGTAACGGAAAAGGTCAGATCTTTGTTAAGGGTGAAGTTATAAAGACCGTTCCCGAGGCGATGATCGTTGAAACTCTTATCGAAGAGGCGATGCGTTTGGCCGAAGAAATGGAAGCCGCTGGCGTTGGTTCAGGCGAACCTTCCGTCACAGTCAAGTAATTACGCGATAAGGTTGCGCCCATGTTGCGCATGTCCAGTCTCTTTCTTCGCACTCTGCGCGACGACCCTGCCGATGCAGAAGTTCCAAGCCATAAGTTATTAGTACGCGCGGGATATATCCGCCGCATCGCAGCTGGAATTTACTCTTGGCTACCACTTGGCGTAATCACATTACGTAACGTTGAAAAGATCATCCGCGAGGAAATGGATAATGCAGGCTTCCAAGAAGTTCATTTTCCTGCGCTCTTGCCGCGCGAGGCATACGAAGCCACCAATCGCTGGGAAGAGTACGGTCCATCGCTCTTTAGATTGCAAGATCGCAAAGGTGGAGATTACCTATTAGGCCCAACCCACGAGGAGATGTTTACCTTGATGGTTAAGGGCGAGTATTCATCTTATAAAGATCTACCACTGACTATTTATCAGATTCAAAATAAGTTCCGCGATGAAGCGCGCCCACGTAGCGGCATCATCCGTGGACGCGAATTTGTAATGAAAGATTCTTACTCATTTGATTTAACTGATGAAGGATTGGGCGTTTCATATCAGAAGCACCGTGATGCTTACATCACCACTTTCGATCGCCTTCACCTTAAATACAACATCGTAAAAGCGGTTTCAGGTGCAATGGGTGGCTCTAAATCTGAAGAATTCTTGGCACCATGTCCAACCGGTGAAGATACTTATGTCCTTTGCCCTAAGTGTGGATTTGCCGCCAACGTTGAAGCGATGGTTACCAAAGTTGCAGCCGTAGATTCATCTGCAGTTCCTGCGCTTGAAGAGTTAGATACTCCAAATACACCAACAATTGATTCTCTAGTTGATGTTCTAAATGCGAAGTTTGGTGGAGGATTTACCGGTGCTTCAACGCTGAAAAATGTTCTATTGATGGCAGATAAGAAAGCTATCTCAGTACTAGTTCCTGGCGATCGTGAAGTTGATCTGAAGAGATTGCAAGCAGGCCTACCTGGCGTAGAAGAACTTCGTGTATTTGAAGAAGCAGATTTTGCAAATCATCCCGGTTTAGTTAAGGGATATATCGGTCCACAAGATGCTGGAAAATTCGGTATTACTGTTTACGCCGACCCGCGCGTTGCACCCGGAACATCTTGGGTTACTGGTGCGAATAAGAAAGATCGCCACGCGCGTAACGTGGTCAATGGTCGCGACTTCACACCTGATGCATATGTTGAAGCAGCGGAAATTCGCGAAGGCGATTCCTGTCCAGAGTGCGCAACTGCAGTTGTTATTGATCGTGCAATCGAAATTGGCCACATCTTCCAACTAGGTCGCAAATATGCAGACTCACTCGGACTTACCGTGCTTGATCAAAACGGTAAATCACAAGTAGTAACAATGGGTTCATACGGAATCGGTGTATCTCGTGCGGTAGCCGCGATCGCTGAACAAAGTTATGACGAGATTGGTTTGGTTTGGCCGCTCGAAGTTGCCCCAGCAAAGGTTCATATAGTTGCAACCGGCAAAGAAGATCTCCCATTCGATACCGCACTTGATATCGCGACCAAGCTAGAGGCCGCTGGCGTCACAGTAATGCTCGATGACCGGCGCGATCCAAGTGCCGGCGTTAAATTCAAAGATGCTGAGTTAATTGGTATTCCAGTAATTGTTGTCGTTGGTAAATCACTGGCCGATGGCAAGATCGAACTTCGCAACCGCAAATCAGGCGAAAAATCTGAAGTTGCAGTTGGTGATGCAATCTCTGCAGTAACTTCTCTAATCGCTTCACTTTCCTAAAGTGTTTGCAGATCTAACTCTCTACACCTTTGCCTTTCTGGCTCTGGCTGCTTTCTGCGCCGGACTAATCGATGCGATCGCTGGTGGGGGAGGACTCATCCAATTGCCAGCTTTGCTCATTGGATTAGATAAAACAGAGACCGTTGTTGTACTCGGCACAAATAAAGTCCCTTCAATTTTCGGTACGACCGCATCGGCTCTGACTTACCGCCGAAATATCAAAGTCAGCTCCAAGTTACTTGGCGTCATGGCGCTCCCCGCTTTCTTTGGTTCTATGGGTGGGGCATCACTTGCTTCGCTAATCCCGACTGAAGTTCTGAAACCACTGGTTGTCGTTCTACTAATTGCCGTTTTGATCTACACCTGGAAACGCCCACAACTTGGCCAAATCGAATCTATGCGCCATGACGAAGGCAAGCGCCTCAAGATCGCCGCATTCGCAGCTCTTGTAATCGGTTTTTATGACGGCATCATCGGGCCAGGAACGGGTTCATTCTTAATTTTGACTCTAGTTGCAGTCATGGGCTTTGCATTTCTCTCTGCGTCAGCTATTGCCAAAGTTGTAAATGTGGCGACAAACGCTGGTGCGATTCTGGTCTTTGGCTTCAATGGAGAAATTATCTGGAAAGTTGGCCTAACTCTCGCGGTCGCCAATGTGATTGGAGGCCTAATTGGCGCACGGATTGCGATCCGTGGTGGATCTACTCTGGTGCGTAAAGTCTTTATGGGTATCACAGCCGCGCTAATTCTTAAAGTTGCTTTCGATACATATATGGCGCTCCGATAATTTGAAAAAACGATGCTAAACTTCGGTGTACCAAAAAACTAAATAACAAGTTAATAAGGAGTCAAAGTGTCCCTGACACAGTCAATTACAGAACTAATCGAACCCGCTGTTACAGAAGCCGGTTTCTATTTAGAAGAAGTTCAAAATACATCTGCCGGTAACCATCGCATTATTACGTGCATCGTTGATGGACAAAGCCCGCTTAATTTAGATCAGGTCACAGTTGTATCGCGCTTGATATCAGAGCTGCTTGATACCGCCGCCTTCATGGACGAAACACCTTTTACCCTTGAAGTAACATCGCCAGGTGTCGATCGACCACTTACCCTGCCACGACATTGGACTAAGAACTTAACTCGTCTCGTAAAAGTGACCCTGCAAGATGGAACAGTCACGATTGGACGCCTGACAGAATTTAACGAATCAACTGCAACGCTTGTTGAAAATATCAAGGGGCGAATCAAAACCCATCAAGTCAACTTTACTGATATCAAACGTGCGGTAGTTGAAATTGAATTTAATCGTAAAGAAGAAGCTTCAGCCTTGAGCGATGAGTCTTCAGATGAATAAGGGGCAGGTAGATGTTGATGCGCTTATCGCGCTAGCAACTCATAAGCAGATGCCGCTAGAAGATTTGATTAAAGAGATTGAAGCCGGCGTCTTGACTGCGTATTACGAAACTGATGCCCCAAAGCGCCAAGCGCGCGCCAGCATCGATCGCGAGACTGGTGAGATAGTTATCTTGGTTCCTAATTTTAATGAACTAGGCGAACGTATCTCCGAAGAGCGTGATGAACCTGAAGGTTTTGCACGTACTGCTACATCGACCGTTCGACAGGTAATTAAGTTAAAGATGCGTGCCACAAATGATGCAGAAATCGTTGGCGAGTTCAGCGCATCTGTTGGCGATGTTATCTCTGGCATTGTGCAACAAGGCCGTGACCCCAAGATGATCAACGTAAACCTTGGCAAGGTAGAAGGTCGCATTCCTCCACAAGAACAAGTTCCGGGCGAGGTATACAACCATGGTGATCGAATCAAATGCTTCGTAGTAGAAGTAAAACAAGGAATGAAGGGCCCCGAGATAATGCTCTCGCGCAGCCACCCTGCATTTGTTAAGCAATTATTTGCACTTGAAGTTCCAGAAATAAATGATCGAATCGTAGAAATTATGGAAGTAGCACGCGAAGCCGGTCATCGCACAAAACTTGCAGTTCGTTCACATCGCGCTGGTGTTTCTCCTAAAGGTTCACTAATCGGACCAATGGGTTCGCGCGCCAATGCGGTTATGGAAGAACTACATGGCGAGAAGATCGATATCGTCGATTGGTCCGAAGATCCTGCACAATTTGTGGCTCATGCTTTATCACCTGCGAAGGTAACAAAAGTTGAGATTGTTGATCTTGCAACACGTTCTGCCAAAGTTACTGTTCCGGATTACCAACTCTCCCTTGCAATTGGTAAAGATGGACAGAACGCGCGTCTTGCGGCACGCCTTACAGGTTGGCGCATTGATATCCATCCCGATACGCCTGTAGCCCCTAAGTAACCTCCCGCGCTACGCAAGGATTTAGGTGATTCCGCTGAGATTCGCTATCCTTGCACTTGCTGATGGTTAGAGAAATGGCTGCAATGCAAATAAGTATCAAACCGATACGAACCTGCATCGTCTGTCGAAAATCTCAAGAGCCATCGCAGCTATTGCGAGTCAACTGTGTTGCTGGGGTAGTTACTCCAACGATCGGCCGAAAATCTCACGGTAGGGGAGCCTGGCTCCACTTACAGTGCGGATATATCGCGATAGATCGGAAAGCGTTTAAATCAGCCTTCAAGCTGGAGCAATCGCCCGATACTTCGAAATTTAAGGCGTTCTTAGATGAACACTTAAAGGTAGAAAACTAGTAGTCCAAAAAGTTCAACTTAAAGATATGGATGCGAAAGATATGAAACTCAAATGAGCTCGTTCAGATTATGAGGTCGTACAACTAAGGCTCGCATCCCTAGATAAATATCTAGAATAAAGATTGCGGGCCAAGACAGGAGAAATGTGTCA
>WLLM01000059.1 GCA_009700715.1 Actinomycetota bacterium | reverse complement strand
TACCAGGTAGATCGGTGAAGCGAACATCAATGAGCTTTACATCTTCTTTCTTGATGTAAGCAAAAATTTCTGCTGAGTTTTTAAACATTAAACGCACTCCTCGGGTTATCGAATATTTCGAGCGTAAGGCTGATTTTTATATCTGCCGGGTGTACTCGGGGCCTCACCTTTGAGGGCGACCGATCTGGGTAAACCCTAAGACTTAAAGTGCGTTTTGGCATAACTGGCGTGTTACAGCCATGTAAAACCTGCACCGAGTTCGGGCAATCACTACGCTGGCGCGCATGAAACATGAGATCAGCCTGGGCCGGCGCTTACTGGGCTTAACCATCGATTGGCTGATGTGTTACGCCATCGCGTTCGGACTGCTTGGCGATACGCGCTTGACCTTGGTCGTCTTCTTCTTTGAGACCTTGATCTTGACCGCCTTTGGGGGAGCCACCGCCGGTCATCGCCTGATTAGGGTCAAAGTCGTTAATTTTCAAACAGGTGCTAACCCAACGCTTTGGCAGGCGCTAATTCGCACGATTTTGCTTTGCTTAGTTGTTACCGCAATTACCTACGATGAAAATGGCCGAGGAATCCACGAGAGGATAAGTCGAACAAGGCTGCTGGATTTAAGAAAAATTAGCGCTTAGTTTTAACTCTTAGTTTTAACGCTTAGTTTTAACGTTTAGGAACGCGAACGCCCTTAGGCATTGGACCCTTTGGAATTGGAAGAGACATTCCTCCGACTGCCTTAAAACGTGCACGAACTTCGCGCATTTGGTGGGCAGATAATTTCTTAGGAAGCTTGGCAATATGTTTCTGTAATTTACGAAGCGGAACTTGGCCAGGACCATCACCTACATAAATTTCAGTTACAGGTACGCCAGGAGCAAAACGCTCTGATTTTTTATGCTCATCTTGCAACATCGCTCGAACTGCTTGAGTTCCTTCGCCAGTGATGACAATCCCGGCGCGACCGATGCTGCGATGGACCATATCTTGATTCTTGGTAACTGCAACGGCTGGAGTTGTAACCCAACCTTTACGAATCGCCATCAATACGCTGGCACCTGCTCCGATTTGGCCTTCAATTGAAACGTAAGCCGCAGATGATGCGATGCGAGTAAAGAAGAACATCGCTGCTAATACTGCGATTGGAAGTGCAACAAAACCAAGATAGATCGGATGTCCGATTGCGATTCCGGCAGAGATGCCGATCGCCCAAGTGATTGCAAAGACTCCAAATATTCCAGCTCCGATCCAAGGCTTTACGCTCTTGGTTACGGAGTATGCATCACGGAAAGTTTGGAAACGGACCTTTTTGATCTTTGGCTCTTTCGCCTTCTTTTTAAACATAAGCGTTAGTTTAGGGGAGCGGGTGCGGTTCCACCAAGGCGAAGCGGCGCCCAACGCTGACCAGTGTGGCTATCTGGGTATTTTCCTTGAACTTCATGAAGCAGTTCAATCAATTTCTCTCGCAATATCTTTTCACCAGCATCTACATCCCCATCTTTTCCAAAGTAGAGAGGCTCGCCGAAGGTTACAAAAATCGGCACGTTCTTACGACGCAAATCACGCTTTACACCTTTGGTCCAGATTCGTTGTGAACCCCAGACAACTGTAGGAATAACCGGCACATTTGAACCCATCGCCAATCGCACAGCGCCGGACTTTAGATCTTTAATTTCAAAGCTCTTAGAGATAGTTCCCTCAGGGAAAATTCCGACGATTTCACCGCGACGAAGCGCGCGAAGAGCTGCGACAAAAGAAGCCGAACCGTTGTTGCGATCAACATTTATATGGTGCATCCCGCGCATTAAAGGTCCGGCCAATTTGTTATCAAAGATTTCTTTCTTCGCCATAAATCGAACCAAACGATTTGCTGGAAGAGCAGCAGTTCCAATTAGCGCAAAATCCAAATAACCGATGTGGTTCATTGCAAGAATTGCGCCGCCTTTGCGGGGAATATGCGCTTCACCTTCAAAGGTAAATTGCAATCCGAGGTATTTCCAAAAAGTCTTTAACGCCACGATAACTGGCGGATAGACGAGTTCAGCCACGAGCCAGACCTTCTGTAGCGCGTGCTTCGAGCGCTTGTTTGTAGAGGCGACCTGCGCGGTAGCTTGAACGAACTAGTGGTCCACTCATCACGCCCAGGAAACCAACCTCTTTTGCCTCTGCAGCAAGCTCTACAAATTCTTCTGGCTTAACCCATCGCTCAACAGGATGGTGCTTATTTGTTGGGCGTAAGTACTGAGTAATTGTGATGAGGTCGCATCCGGCATCATGAAGATCAACTAGCGCTTGTGAAACTTCTTCGCGCGTTTCGCCGAGCCCAAGAATTAGATTGGACTTGGTAATCAAGCCATATTCGCGCGCCATATTGATTACATGTAGAGATTTTTCATAGGTGAAGGCAGGGCGAATTCGCTTAAAAATTCGGGGGACCGTCTCGAGGTTATGGGCAAATACTTCTGGCTTGGTGTCAAAGATTTGATTTAAGAGTTCTGGTTTTGCGTGAAAATCTGGGGCCAACATTTCAACGCCACATCCAGGATTTAATTCGTGGACTTGGCGAATAGTTTCGGCGTACAACCAAGCGCCTTCGTCGGGAAGATCATCACGTGTTACGCCGGTGATAGTTGCGTAGCGAAGCCCCATCGCCTTAACGGATTCGGCGACCTTGCGTGGTTCCTCGCGATCGATTGGAAGAGGTTTACCGGTATCGATATTGCAGAAATCGCATCGACGAGTACATCGATCACCACCGATTAAGAAGGTTGCTTCTTTATCTTCCCAACATTCAAAAATATTTGGACAGGCCGCTTCTTGGCAGACGGTATGAAGTCCTTCACTTTTTACGAGTGATCGCAAACGAGTGTATTCGGGGCCCATATTGGCGCGGGTTTTAATCCATTCCGGCTTGCGTTCAATTGGGGTCTCGGTATTTCGCGCTTCGATGCGAAGTAATTTGCGACCGTCGGGAGCGATGCTCATGCGCTTACCTTACCGAGTGCTTGATACAAATATTTCTCTAGAACAGGGCTTACTTCATCAATAGTTATCTCTCGGGATAGCTCAAGGGCCATTGAAGTAACGGCTGCATCATCAATCCCACACGGAACAATCTGAGTAAATGGGGCTAGGTCGGGGCAGACATTTAACGCAAAGCCATGCATCGTCACTCCTGAAGCCACACGGATGCCGATGGCGGCGATTTTGCGGGAGCCTTTTTCGTCAACAATCCAGACACCAGAACGGCCATCAACGCGTTCGGCGGTAATTCCAAACTCCGAACAGAGTTCGATGAGGGCGCCTTCCAGGGTTCGGACAAAACCAACAAGTTCAGTTGGTTTGGCTAATTTAATAATTGGATAGCCAACCAATTGACCTGGACCATGCCAAGTAATTCTTCCGCCGCGATCGACTTCAATCACTGGAGTTCCATCGGTCGGCTTCTCAAAATCTTGAGTTCTCTTTCCGGCCGTGTAGACCGATGGATGCTCAAGTAAAATCAATGAATTAGGTCGTGATCCAGCGACGATCTCTTGATGAAATTTACGTTGTAACGCTAGCGCTTGCTCATATTCGACTAACCCCGCATGTGTGAGAGCGATTACGGGTGCGTTAGGTGCTGCTTGAAGAGCCACGCCCACAGCCTAAAGGTAGGCTGTGCTCCTAGCGAATTCTGCCCAATCTCAGCCTGAAAGGCCCAATAATCGTGTCACAGAACTCTTCGAATCAGACCGTCCAAAAGAACCGCAAACCCTTCGCCTTGGCGATGTTGGTTGTAATTGCTTGGTTCGTGATTTCTGGAGTCTTCGGACCGCTTTTTGGAAAACTTACATCGGTACAGGAGAACAACAACTCCTCATTCTTGCCAAAAGGTGCAGAAGCAACGCTAGCTGCAGATCAAATCAAACTTTTCTCTTCACAAGATTCATTTAATTTCCCAGCGCTAGTTCTCTTCGAGGGAAGTTCGACCCCAGCAACATTTGCGGCTATTAACGAGCGCGTACTTAAGGTTGGCGATTTAACGCTTTCGGATACGACCGCCAAAATTTCAGATTATCTTGCTCCGGGGCAGACCATTTCAGTTTTCCCATCGCAAGACGGCAAGGCCTTGCTGGCAAACATTCCACTTGATGGAAATGCGATCGCTGAAATTCTGCCGAATGACAAGCCGGTACTTCCTGCAGTAATCGAGGCGCTGCGCGAAGATCTTGCACCTATAGCCAAGGCCAATGGATTTACGCCTTACGTCACTGGTCCGGGGGGATTGCTTGGTGATTTGTTCGGCGCATTCGGAACCTTGGATTCATCTCTTCTCTTAACAACGCTCGGTGTTGTAGCAATTATTTTGATCGTTGTTTATCGCTCTCCGGTTCTTTGGATCATTCCACTTCTATCTTCGCTCTTCGCACTTTCAACTGCGGGCGGCATCGTTTACTTACTCGCCAAAAATGACATCATCGACGTTGATGGGCAATCGCAAGGAATTCTCTCGGTGCTGGTTATCGGTGCTGCAACTGATTACGCGCTGCTCTTAATTGCGCGATATCGCGAAGAGCTTCATTTCCATGAAAATCGTTTCGATGCGATGCGCGCTGCCTATAAAGGTGTCTGGGAACCAATCTTGGCTTCCGGTTCAACAGTTTCGATTTCTCTATTAATTCTCCTCTTTAGCCAGTTAACAAATACCGCAGGACTTGGCCCTATTGGTGCAATTGGAATCGTTTGCTCAATGATCACAATCCTTACGTTGCTGCCTGCGCTGTTGTTGGTCTTCGGTCGTTGGATATTCTGGCCACGAATTCCACGTAATGATGGCGATGACCATGTAATGACCGGTTCTTGGTCAAAGATTGCCAATGGCATTGGTCGCAATCCACGCAAGGCTTGGATTATCACTGGTGTGATTCTCTTGGGTTTTGCTGGCGCTTCAACGACTTTGAAAGCTGACGGAATTGGAACTGTAGATACATTCACAGGAAACCCTGAGTCAGTTGTTGGACAAAAACTTTTGGTTACACATTTCCCAGGTGGAGAAGGTGACCCAACTCAGATTGTTGTCGCAGCAGATAAAATTGGCGCTGTCACTGCGGCAATAAAGAATGCACCAGGTGTTACAGACGTTGTACCAATGCTCGATGGCATGCCAGTTGCTGGCCAACCAGATCCAGAAGTAAAGATCGTAAATGGTCGAGCGATATTAAATGTGACTCTTGATAAGGCGCCAGATAGCGTCGAAGCTGGAAATGACATTCCAAAGATTCGCGAACTTGCACACGCTGCAGATGAAACTTCTTTGGTGGGCGGAACAAGCGCCGTTTACTTCGATGTTCGAGCAGCAAATGATCGAGATAACAAGACAATTATTCCGATCATTCTCATCGTCATCACCTTAATTCTCGGAATTCTTCTTCGCAGTATTTTGAGCGCCGTGGTCCTTCTCGGAACCGTTGTTCTTAGCTACTTCGCAACTCTTGGGGTTTGCGCACTGGTCTTTAACCATGTCTTTGGATTTGCCGGTGGAGATAACTCGTTCCCACTATTCGCATTCATCTTCTTGGTTGCACTCGGTATTGACTACAACATCTTCCTCATGACTCGTGTTCGTGAAGAAAGCGCCAAGATTGGCACTCGAGCAGGTGTAATTAAGGGCGTGACCGTGACTGGCGCTGTGATCACTTCTGCCGGAATCGTTCTTGCAGCCACCTTCGCAGTACTCGGATTGCTACCTCTCGTTCCGCTGGCAGAACTTGGTTTTGCGGTTGGCTTCGGTGTTTTGCTGGATACGATCAT
>WLLM01000058.1 GCA_009700715.1 Actinomycetota bacterium | reverse complement strand
GCCAGCCTGAATGGTTCCGTTTTCTAACGCTTCCATCGCAGCTTGCTCGCGTTCGAAGACGCGTGCTGGACCTTCGAAAGTTTCGATTCCGATACCAGCAGTCTTACAAACTGCACCATCAGAAGCCAGTGTTCCGCCAAGAATTGTGATTCCGACATCGGTTGAAAGTGGAGTTGAAATTGCATGCAAGATATCGCCATCAACATCTGGTGGATTAATACCGGCAAGATTTTCGGCCATGGTCTGTCCGGTAACAGTCATTACATCGCCGTGCAATAAACCAGCATCGAGAAGTGCTTTCAATACAACGGGCACTCCCCCGACTTTATCCATATCGCTCATAACATAACGACCGAAAGGCTTTAGATCTCCGAGTAGTGGAACCTTTGAACCGATGCGGTGGAAATCATCAAGGGATAAATCAACTTCAGCTTCGTGTGCAATTGCGAGCAAGTGAAGAACAGCGTTTGTAGAACCGCCAAGTGCCATGACGGCGGTGATGGCATTTTCGAATGCGCGCTTGGTAAGAATGTCGCGAGTTGTTAAACCGAGCTTGATCATATTTACAACGGCTGCACCTGACTTAACAGCAAAAGCATCGCGGCGGCGATCAACCGCAGGAGGGGCAGCAGATCCTGGTAGTGAGAGACCAATTGCTTCGCCAACTGTTGCCATGGTGTTTGCGGTGTACATGCCACCACAAGCGCCTTCGCCGGGACAGATTGCGCGTTCAATTTGATCTACGCGTTCTTGGGTAATTAATCCGCGAGCGCAGGCACCAACTGCTTCGAAGGCATCAATGATCGTTACATCTTTACCATCTACTTGGCCTGGAAGAGTTGATCCGGCATAAACGAAAACTGAAGCGACATCTATACGCGCTGCCGCCATCATCATTCCGGGAAGTGATTTGTCGCAACCTGCAAATGTGACCATGCCATCAAGTCGTTCGGCCTGCATAACGGTTTCAACAGAATCTGCGATTACTTCACGTGAGACAAGTGAAAAGTGCATTCCTTCGTGTCCCATAGAAATTCCATCAGAAACAGAAATGGTGCCGAATTGCATTGGGAATCCGCCGGCATCAATAACGCCTTGCTTGGAAGCCTTTGCTAAGCGATCAAGAGATAAGTTGCAGGGGGTGATTTCATTCCAAGAGGATGCGATACCGATCTGTGGTTTTACCCAATCTTCATCGCCCATACCAACTGCGCGAAGCATTCCGCGTGCAGGTGCGCGCTCTAGACCATCTGTGACCAAACCGGAGCGTGGCTTCATCTGCGACATGGTGGCGAGTCTAATAGACTCCGCTCATTCACTTCAATTCTTAACCAAATTGCTTACTTTTTAGAGGAGATCCTTGTGTCAAAAAAGCCTGTTGAGGTCGGAACCGATGGACTTGATCCAACTAGATGGCGCACGCTATTCGTAGTCGCCATTTCTCAGTTGATGATCGTTCTCGATAGTTCGATCATGAATATCGCCATCCCAAGTGCCAAAATCGATTTGGGTATCAGCGATGCAAATCAGCAATGGGTTATCACTGCATACACATTGGCATTTGGTTCACTTCTTTTGCTCGGTGGTCGCATTGGTGACTACATGGGACGTAAGAAGATCTTCTTAATCGGATTAATCGGTTTCGCAGCCGCTTCGGCGCTTGGTGGTATCGCATCAACTCAAGGGCTGCTATTTGCTTCTCGTGCTTTGCAAGGCGTATTCGGAGCGCTGCTTGCTCCTGCAGCTCTTGCAATCATCTCGGTGACATTTACCGTGCCCGCCGAGCGCGCAAAAGCATTCGGTGTTATCGGTGCAATCTCAGGTGGTGGCGCAGCAATTGGTCTGATCCTTGGTGGAACTCTCACCGAGTTCTTCTCATGGCGTTGGTGCCTTGGCGTAAACACGCCAATCGCAATTATTGCCGCATTCCTGGCTATTAAATTCGTTCACGAATCTAAAGCTGAAGGAAATAACACTTACGACATACCTGGGGTTATCACCGCTACAGCGGGACTCTTCTCTTTAACTTACGGATTTAATGAAGCTGCCACAAAGGGTTGGTCATCTTCAACAACTATCTCATTCTTAGTCGCCGCAGCAGTTCTGCTCGTCATCTTCGTAGTAATTGAGATGAAGGTTGCAAATCCATTGATGCCACTTCGCGTAGTGACAGAACGCAACCGTGGCGGTTCATACCTGGGCTCACTCGTTGTGGGTGCTGGTCTCTTCTCAATGTTTTTATTCCTAGGACTTTATCTGCAAGTAATCCTTGGCTACTCACCACTTAAATCAGGATTCGCGTTCTTGCCCTTCACTGCTGGAATCATCGTCTTCGCTGGTATTGCTTCTCAACTTTTGCCAAAGGTCGGACCAAAACCACTTATGGTTCCTGGCCTGATTTTCGCTGGAATTGGCTTGCTTATGATGACGCGAATTACCCCAGAAACTTCATACACAACGCATGTTCTGCCTTCGCTATTAATCATGTCGAGCGGAATGGCACTGGTCTTTATCCCGCTTACATCAACTTCACTTCATGGAGTTTCTAGCCATGACACCGGAGTTGCTAGCGCGATGGTTAATACTTCACAGCAGATCGGTGGCTCACTCGGTACAGCGCTACTGAATACAGTTGCAGCTACTGCTACAACTACATATGCAGCTGCACATACTGAACTAGGAAAGATGGTTCAGCCATTTGCAATGACTCACGGATTTACTGTGGCATTTAAGTTCAGTGCAGCGCTGCTATTCGTTGGTGCTGTTGTGCTCTTCTTCTTTATCAATATTGGGAAAGAGTCACTCGTTGAAACAGAAGGCGTTTCGATTCACTAAGTAAATTAATTAATAAGAAGTTTCAATGGCCGCAGGCTATGTGAAATTGAAGATCTAGTGACCAAGGTGGCCAAGTAGAAGCTCTCGTACGCGAGCGGCATCTGCTTGGCCCTTTGTCTCTTTCATGACTGCGCCAATTAACGCACCCGCTGCAGGTACATGGCCGTTGCGGACTTTATCTGCAGTCTCTGCTTGTTCTGCACAGACTTTTTCAATCGCAGCCATTAGCGCACCATCATCGTTAACAACTTTGATGCCGCGCTTTGCCACAACTTCAGAAGGCTTTCCTTCGCCAGCGATAACGCCATCTACAACTTGGCGCGCCAACTTATCGGTAAGTTCACCGGCTGCAACAAGCGCCACAATTTCAGCGACATCGGCAGGTGTGATGGCAAGGTCTTGAATTGCCGAATCTTTTTCGTTTGCAATACGTGAGATTTCACCGAGCCACCAAGTGCGCGCCTTAGTTGGTTCAGCGCCAAGAAGAACAGTTGCTTCCACAATATCTAAAACATCAGCGTTAATCATCGCTGCCATCTCTTTATCCGGAACTGACCATTCCTCTTTCAAACGTTTGCGACGAAGAGATGGGCGCTCAGGTAATTGTGAGCGAAGGGTTTCGATCCACGCAGCATCCGGTGCAACTGGAACCAAATCTGGCTCTGGGAAATAGCGATAGTCCTCAGCTTGTTCTTTAGAGCGACCAGATCGGGTAAGCCCAGACTCTTCCTGGAAGTGACGAGTCTCTTGTTTAACTTTATTGCCGTCATTTAATAGTTCAGCATGGCGGATCATTTCACCGCGAATAGCCCGCTCAACAGAGCGAAGTGAGTTTACGTTCTTGGTCTCTGAGCGAGTTCCAAGAACATCAGATCCAATTAAGCGAAGTGAAACGTTGGCATCGCAACGAAGCGAACCTTGTTCCATTTTTACATCCGAAACTTTTAGGCCACGCAAGATGTCGCGGAGTTCGGCAACGTAGGCCTTAGCAACTTCTGGTGCGTACTTGCCGGTGCCCGGAACAATCTTGGTAACAATTTCAACTAGAGGAATTCCAGCGCGGTTGTAATCAAGGAGCGAGTATTCAGCGCCATGGATACGGCCGGTTGCCCCACCAACGTGTAGTGACTTACCGGTGTCTTCTTCCATGTGTACGCGTTCAATCTCAATGCGGAACTGCTTTGGACCTTCTTCAGTTTCGATCTCAACATCGACATATCCATCGAAACAGATTGGTTCGTCGTACTGCGAAATCTGGAAGTTCTTTGGCATATCGGGATAGAAATAGTTCTTACGTGCAAAGCGGCTGTAAGGCGCGATCTGACAGTTAAGCGCCAAACCAATTTTGATTGTTGATTCGATCGCTGTGGCATTTACGACTGGAAGTGCTCCAGGAAGTGCCAAACAAACTGGGCAAGTTTGGGTATTTGGTTCAGCGCCAAATGTGGTGCTGCAAGAGCAGAACATTTTGGATTCGGTATTTAATTCAACGTGAACTTCCAGACCGAGTACTGGTTCGTACTTTGCAATTACATCGTCATAGGAAATAGCCATTATCTGGCACCTCCCAAAGCTGGAACTTGATCGATCAAATGCCCGCCCCATTTACTTACTAGGGCTGCTTCGAGCGCTCCACCGACTTCGTAAAGTCGTTGATCTTGCATTGCTGGCGCCATGATCTGGAAACCAACTGGCAGACCATCTTCATCAGCTAATCCTGCAGGCAGGCTCATTCCACAAATACCAGCAAGGTTTACCGGAATTGTTGCTACATCTGCCAAATACATCGCAATAGGATCTTCAGATTTTTCACCGATCTTAAATGCGGTAATTGGTGATGTCGGTGAAACCAATACATCTGCCTGAGTAAATGCTTTCTTGTAATCCTCGATAATCAAGGTACGAATCTTCTGTGCGCTTCCGTAGTAAGCATCGTAGTAACCAGATGAAAGTGCATATGTACCGAGAATGATGCGGCGCTTAACTTCGCGGCCAAAGCCCGCTTCGCGAGTTGAATTCATTACCGACTCAGCAGAGGCTCCATCAATATCGCCAGTACGCAAGCCATAACGCATAGCGTCAAAGCGAGCTAAGTTGGAAGAACATTCAGATGGTGCAATTAAGTAGTAAGCAGCGAGTGCATATTCGAAACTTGGGCAATCGACTTCAACAATTTCTGCGCCAAGAGAAGCAAGCATTTCCAGCGATTCGTTAAAGCGGGCAAGTACGCCACTTTGGTAACCATCGCCTTGCAACTGCTTGATAACGCCAATCTTCTTACCTTTAACATCTGCACTTCGTGCTGCTGCAACTACATTTGGAACAGCTGCGTTGATACTTGTTGCATCCTTTGGATCATGTCCAGCCATGACTTCATGGAGCATCGCAGTATCCAAAACTGTGCGACCAAATGGTCCTGCTTGATCAAGGCTTGATGAGTAAGCGATAAGTCCATAGCGAGATACAGCGCCGTAAGTTGGACGTACTCCAACAATTCCGGTTAACGCAGCCGGTTGGCGAATCGAACCACCGGTATCTGAACCAACGGCGATGGGTGCTTCAAATGCGCTAACTGCTGCAGCTGATCCACCGCTAGAGCCACCTGGTGTGCGAGTTAAATCCCACGGGTTAAAAGTTGGACCATATCCAGAGTTTTCAGTTGATGAACCCATCGCGAATTCATCCATATTTGTTTTACCAAGAATTACAACGCCAGCCTGCTTTAACTTAGCGACAACTGTTGAGTCATACGGTGGTTTCCAGCCTTGCAAGATCTTTGATCCGGCAGTTGTTGGAACGCCTTCTTGTGCCAAAACATCTTTCAAAGCAAGTGGAACACCAGCCAGCGGATGTAACTTCTTTCCAGCTGCGCGCTCTGCATCTACCTTAGCTGCCTGAGCAAGTGCATTCTCACCATCAACATGTAGAAATGCTTTTACCTTTGAATCAACTTCGTTGATGCGATCTAAATGGCTTTGGGTAAGCGCAACTGAAGTTGTCTCCCCCGATGTAAGGGATGCCGACATTTGCGCAGCGGTTTTTTTAATCATTCTGCTT
>WLLM01000057.1 GCA_009700715.1 Actinomycetota bacterium | reverse complement strand
ATCACAAGCAGTGATTCCACCGAATACATTTACAAAAACGCTCTTTACATCTGGGTCGCCCAAGATGATGGAAAGTCCATCGGCCATTACTTGAGCAGATGCTCCGCCACCGATATCTAAGAAGTTTGCCGGGCGCATTCCACCGAATTTTTCACCGGCGTATGCAACGACATCGAGCGTCGACATAACCAAGCCAGCACCGTTACCGATGATTCCGACCTGTCCGTTATCGAGCTTTACATAGTTAAGTCCCTTTTCCTTTGCAGCGGCTTCAAGTGCATTTGCTGCTGCATGATCAACCAAAGCCTCATGTGTTGGCTGACGAAATTCTGCATTGTCATCAAGAGTTACTTTGCCATCGAGGGCAATGATGCGACCATCTTCGGTCTTAACAAGCGGGTTAATTTCAACGAGAGTGGCATCTTCAGATTGGAATGTCTCCCAAAGTTTTACAAGAACATCAGCAACCTGATCTGCGATATCTGCTGGGAACTTTGCCTGCGCAACGATTTCCTTGGCTTTGGCAAGTGAAATTCCATCGACTGCTGTTACTGGAACCTTGGCAAGTTTTTCAGGTGCGGTATGTGCAACTTCTTCAATATCCATTCCACCGGCAACTGATGCCATGACAAGGAATGTACGGTTTGAACGGTCGAGCAAAATTGAGATGTAGTACTCGTCGACGATTGGTGCTGCTTGCGCGATCATCACTTTGTGAACTGTGTGGCCTTTAATATCCATTCCGAGAATGGCGCCGGCTTTCTCTTTGGCATCGTTTGCATCAACTGCAAGTTTTACACCGCCCGCTTTTCCGCGGCCGCCGACTTTTACTTGTGCCTTAACAACTACTTTTCCGCCCATTGCAGATGCAGCAGTGAAGGCTTCATCGGCGGTAGTTGCGACAGCACCAGCTAAAACTGGTACGCCGTGCTTTTCAAAGAGGTCACGTGCTTGATATTCAAAGAGATCCACAGATAACAACCATTCGAAGAATTACTAGCTCGTCTTTGCGCTAGCGGATATGGGTAATCCTAATCCTTGGGAAAGGCTACAAAACCACAACAGGCGCGTAGCGCAGCAAGAGGCGTTTTTCGCCGTATTGGCCGAAGTTGATAGTGGCCTCTGATTTATCGCCCTCGCCCGCCAAGGCAATAACTGTGCCGAGGCCGAATGTGTCATGTGACACACGCTGCCCAACTTCAAGAACCATTGCAGAAGATTTCTTACCGGTCGCTCTTGGTGGTGGCGTTGTCGGAGTACGACGTCGAAGTCCAGAACTTCCGGATGAAGATGAAGAACGAGTTTCGTTCTTCCATTCGATTAAATCAGTTGGAATTTCATCTAGGAAACGTGAACCCGGGTTGTATTTAGGAGTTCCAAAAGTTAAACGATATTCAGCGCGCGAAATATAGAGTCGTTTTTCGGCGCGCGTTAAACCAACGTAGGCCAAGCGACGTTCTTCTTCAATCTCTTTTGGATCATCCAAAGTACGCGCATGCGGAAAGATTCCATCTTCCATACCGGTGAGAAATACCGTTGGAAATTCCAAACCCTTTGCAGTGTGCAGAGTCATTAGCGTTACGACTCCCCCATGATCTTCACCGTCTGGGATCTCATCCGCATCGGCAACTAGCGAAACTTTTTCGAGGAATCCAGAGAGTGAAATTTCCTCATCTTCACCGAGCTCCTCAAAGGGGCGCTCTTCATATTCCATTGATGCCGAGACAAGTTCCTTTAAGTTTTCAACTCGTACTTCATCCTGTGGATCGGTGCTCGCTTCAAGTTCGGTGAGCAGACCTGATTGTTCGAGGACTGCTTCGATGATCACCGACGGTTTGGTCTTTGCTTCAACCAAAACTGATAGCGCAGTAAGCATTGAGGTAAATGTGCCAATTGAGTGCGCTGCTTTATTGGGAACGCTGGTTGCCTCAGTGACGCGCAAGAGCGCTTGCCAGAAAGATATGCCATTGGCTTGCGAGAAGGCTTCTACTTCTTCGAGAGCGCGATCACCAATACCGCGCTTTGGAAAGTTAATTACGCGGCGCAGTGAGACTTCATCATCTGGATTGGCGAGTACGCGAAGGTAGGCCAGCAAATCTTTAACTTCTTTACGTTCATAGAATCGCAAACCACCCACGACTTTATAAGGAATCGCAGCGCGCATAAAGATTTCTTCAAAGATACGAGACTGGGCATTGGTGCGATAGAAAACCGCAGTATCTCCAGGGTTCGAATAGCCCATATCTTGTAGAGATCGGATCTCAGATTTAACAAACTCAGCTTCGTCGTATTCGGATTCAGCGACATAACCAACGAGCGGTGCACCGGCACCGGCATCAGACCATAAATTCTTCTCTTTGCGCGATTCATTTTGAGTGATCACAGCATTTGCGGCGTTAAGGATATTTTGCGTAGAACGGTAATTTTGTTCGAGCAAGACGGTAGCCGCATTTGGATAGTCAACTTCGAACTGCAAAATATTGCGAATCGTTGCACCGCGGAAACCGTAGATTGATTGATCGGCATCGCCCACAACACAGAGCTCGGCCACCGGAAAACCATCACCTTCAGTGCCAGTTAGCTCTTTAACTAAAACATATTGCGCGTGGTTGGTGTCCTGGTATTCATCCACCAAGATGTGGCGAAAGCGGGAACGAAAGCGCGCCTTGGTTTCAGGGAATTGTTGCAAGACCTGCACCGTCTTCATAATCAAATCATCGAAATCTAAAGCGTTGGCCTGCGCCAAGCGTTTTTCGTACATCGTATAAACATCGGCAACGATAGTTTCGAATTGGTTTTGCGCCGCAGATAGATATTGATAAGGCGTCTGCAGCTCGTTCTTGGCATTGGAAATTAGCGATTGGAATTGGCGCGCCGGATAACGCTTGGGATCGAGATTTAACGTCTCCATCACGCGCGAAATTAACTTCTGTGAATCGGCAGAGTCGTAAATGCTAAAGGTGCTGCTGTAACCCAAACGTTCGATCTCTTGGCGCAGCAAGCGAACACAAGCAGAGTGAAAAGTTGAGACCCACATGGATTTTGCAATTGGTCCCACAAGTTCGGTAACGCGATCTTTCATCTCACCCGCAGCTTTATTGGTGAAGGTGATCGCCAAGATTTCGTATGGTTTAACTGAACGAGCCGCCATCAAATAGGCGATACGACGAGTAAGAACTCGCGTTTTTCCAGAACCGGCGCCGGCCACAACTAAAAGTGGTGCGCCTTCGTGGATGACCGCTTTCTGCTGCTGCGGATTAAGCCCCGCCAGTAGCTCTTGCGTATCAACCATGGCGCGGAGTCTATTAGGCTTGACTGTCATGGAGCCGCTACCAAATTCAGAAATAAAGCGCGTATTAGTCATCAACGCACATCCCGATGACTCAGACTTCGGCGCATCCGGAACTATCGCGCAATGGGTCAAGGCAGGCATTGAAGTCGCCTATGTCTTTTGCACCAATGGCGATCAAGGCGGCGAAGAATCAGGTTTTACTAAAGAGGAAATGCCCGCGATCCGCCAACGCGAACAACGCGCAGCAGGAGCAGCAATCGGCGTCACAGACATTACTTTTCTAAATTATGTAGACGGTCACCTCGAACCAACTCTTGGCCTTCGCAAAGATATTGTCCGCCAGATTCGCATCAGCAAACCCGATCGCATGGTCTGCCAATCACCAGAACGCAATTGGGATCGCATCGGCGCCAGCCACCCAGATCATTTAGCTGCAGGTGAAGCTGCTATTCAAGCGGTTTACCCAGATGCGCGAAATCCATTTGCATTTACCGATTTGCTTAACGACGAAGGTCTACAACCACATCGTGTAAAAGAGGTTTGGATGATGGGATTTGCAAACCCTGATCACTGGGTAGATATCACCGACACATTTGAATTGAAGATGAAGGCGCTGCATGCGCATGCATCACAGACTGCCCACAATAAAGAACTTGAAAATATGGTTCGTGAGTGGGGTCAACGCAATGCTGGTATCGGCGGATTGCCTGAAGGTCGTATCGCTGAAGCTTTTAAGATCGTTAATACCAACTAAGCAAAAGTTAACGAACGCTCACCGATTTAATTTCAATCGGTTGCACCGGAATTCCATCGCCTGAGTAATAAGCCTTGCCTGAAGTTTGATCGACTTGGTATGCGCCAACTTTCTCGATGCGCAGTAATAGTGGAAGGCCTGTCTTGATCTTGCCCCAGATTGTGTAGCTCGGCGGCAACGTAGTGTCTTTATAAACTAAGAAGAACTGGCTGCCATTGGTATTTGGCCCAGAGTTGGCCATGGCTACTGTTCCTGCCGGGTAGGTAAGGATCTTCTTTGTTGGAAGGTTCTCGTCTTTATAGCCCTTCCAAGATCCCGGAGATCCATTTCCTTGCGCTGAAGGATCTCCACATTGCAGAACATAAATACCTTCAGTGGTTAAACGGTGGCAGTAAGTGCCATCGAAATATTTAGATCTTGCCAGCGTTGCCAAGTTGGTAACTGTTTGTGGCGCTGCGGGATCAAGAGCGATCGTGATGACTCCACAATTTGTGTTGATAGTCATTGTCTTTGCAAGTTTCTTATCAACTGCAGTTGGTTGCTTAAGTGTTGCTGGCTCGTGAGCCTTAGCTGTTGGCTTAGCGCAACCCTTAACTGAAGTTGGGCGTTCTGCCGCGGATGCCGAAATCGGCAACATAAATATAACTAGAGCTGTTGAAATTAATTTTTTCATTTCATTCCCACTCGATCGTTCCTGGCGGCTTGCTCGTCACATCCAACACAACTCGGTTTACTTCTCGTACTTCATTGGTAATGCGAGTCGAAATCTTTTCGAGCGTATCGTAAGGAACGCGTGACCAATCAGCGGTCATCGCATCTTCACTTGATACTGGACGCAGAACAATTGGGTGGCCGTAAGTACGTCCATCACCTTGCACGCCAACGCTGCGCACATCAGCCAAGAGAACAACAGGGCATTGCCAGATCTGACGATCAAGTCCGGCCGCCTTTAACTCTTCGCGCGCGATTAGATCTGCGTGGCGCAGAATTTCTAAACGATCCTGGGTTACTTCACCGATGATGCGAATACCAAGACCCGGACCTGGGAATGGTTGGCGCCAAACGATTTCTTCGGGAAGGCCGAGTTCTAATCCAACTTGGCGAACCTCATCTTTAAATAAAGTACGAAGTGGTTCGACGAGTGTGAACTTCAAATCATCCGGCAATCCGCCTACATTGTGATGTGACTTGATATTTGCAGTACCTGTTCCGCCACCTGATTCAACAACATCTGGGTAAAGGGTGCCCTGTACTAAGAATTCAACATCTCCCCCAGCGGCAATGTCACGTGCTGCTTTTTCGAAGGAGCGAATGAATTCACGGCCAATAATTTTGCGCTTGGTCTCAGGATCAGTAACTCCAGCAAGCGCGCTTAAGAATTGATCAACTGCGTCAACGACAACTAGATCAATACCGGTTGCAGCGACGAAGTCGCGTTGTACTTGTTCGGATTCGCCACTGCGCAGCAAACCATGATCTACGAAGACACATGTGAGTTGTGCGCCGACTGCGCGCTGCACAATTGCTGCAGCAACTGCTGAATCAACTCCGCCAGATAGGCCGCAGATAACGCGCTTGCTGCCGATCAGTGCTTTCGCTTTAGCGATTTCATTTTCTGCAATATTTCCGGTGGTCCAATTAGGAGTACATCCAGCAATATTGATCAACCAATTTTTAAGGATTGCTTGCCCGTGTTCAGAGTGCAGAACTTCGGGGTGGAACTGCACGCCCGCGATTTTTCCGGTGGCATCTTCAAAAGCAGCAATCGGTGTATCGGCTGTAACGGCACATATTGAGAAACCGGCAGGTGCTTGTGTCACAGCGTCACCGTGTGACATCCAAACGCTTT
>WLLM01000056.1 GCA_009700715.1 Actinomycetota bacterium | reverse complement strand
TTATCTGTCAAATAACTTGCAGCTTGTGCAGATTCACTTGATAAATCAGAATAACCGCCTGAATCGAGCTTGCTGAAAGCTAGTGAGCCAATTCCACCCGCTGCCAAGATCGTGATCGAAAATACAATCAAGACCGCCTTACTGCGGCGTACCAATAAATGACCGAGTTTCTCAAACACGTTTAGGCTCCCTTATCTGAACAATGTACAGATCATAGAGCGTCTATTTGAACATTGTCAAGATTAGGGAGATACTAGGGTTATGACTACCGCCAGGGTTCGTGATCAGTATCACCACGGAGATCTTGAGGTTGCCCTCATTACGACGGCGCGTAAATTTGTAAAGAAGAATGGTCTAGAAAGTCTTTCACTTCGCCAGATTGCACACGAGATTGGTGTTAGCCCGAGCGCTGCTTACCATTACTTTCCAGATCGCAACTCGTTGTTGGCGGTGCTCGGATTCTCATTATTTGAAGAGCTGGCAGATTATCAAGAGCGCGAACTCGTCAAAGTTGCAGGCGCTAGCGCTCGTGCCGCTAGAGAGCGCTTTAGAGTTTTAGGCAGAACTTATTTCGAATGGGCTATTCGAGAACCACATTTCTTTAACCTTATGTTCAGTGATTTCTGCCTAATTGAATCTTCTGTAGAGCAGACACGCGAAGAAAATCGTGCGTATCAAACTCTTATTCATTGCTTGGATGATTTAGTAGAAACTGGATCAATGGATAAAAAATTGCGCGCCAGCGCCGAGCTCTTATCTTGGTCGGTCGTACACGGCACCACCAGCCTGATAGTCAGCGGACATTTGGATACAGAAGATTTCGAACGAGCACTTGATTCTTTGGAATTAGCCCTAGGGATTAGAAAGTAGAACTTTATGAGCGAACTTTTCCCGGCTACAACAGATGACGAACGCGATCCGCGCGAAGATCAAAGCGATGCGCGACGACGAGAAGATGAAATTAAAGGCGATAAGCCGCCTCATCACGACGATTAATTAATCGGATTTTGTGGGAGTTGCAGGCGTTGCCGGTTTTGCGACCGAATCAGTTTTGTAAAAACCGGAACCTTTAAAGACAACACCGACGGCTGAATAAACTTTGCGAACTTCGCCCTTACATTCTGGACAGACGGTCAACGGTTCATCAGAAAAGCTCTGGAAAGCCTCGAAGGCGTGCTCGCAGGCAGAACATTGATATTGATATGTAGGCACGCGGTTTCACTCCTCTCGTAAATCAATCCCCAAAATCACATCCCTGGGGGCTAGTGGTTAAGTCTAAAGAAGTGAGACCATAGAGGCGAATCGAGAGGAAGTAAGTTGAAGCGTTTGGCGGCAGTAGTGGGAGTACTTGGCCTTACCTTTTTGATGTCCGCGCCTGCATTGGCAAATACTTTGGTTGCGACTTCGCCAATCGCCGGATCAACTCTAAAAGTTGCACCCAGCGCCGTGACTATCTCTGTTGAAATAACTCCAATGGATATGGGAAATGAAGTAACAGTTACCGATCCCGCTGGACGTCGCGTCGACGATGGAACACTGACAGTTGCCGGCAATGACCTAATTGTTGGAATGAAGCCAATTACCGATTCTGGGATCTACAAAGTTTCTTACAACATTATTTCGGAGATGGATCTGCCGCTCGAAGGATCCTTCACATTTAACTTTTCAACACCAACAATTTCGACTCCGCAAGAAGTAGTTCCAACCACTCCTACGAAAGTACAAGGAAGCGATTTCGGAACTAATTTATTTGTAATTGGCTTACTTGCCGCATCGCTAATAGTGCTAATTGCACTTGCGCTATATGCGCGAAAGATATTTAACGAACGATGAACTTATTGGCGATAAGTAAATTCTTATCCCTTGCAGCAAGCTTCTCCACAATAGGTTTGCTGATGGCCATGGGATTCTTCCTAATTGATAGCGAAGGCAAATTAGGGGAGACTGCAAGAAAGCTTCGTAAATTTGCAACGCTATCTGCTGCAATCTGGGCAATTGCTACAGGACTTTCAATTATTTCAACGCTAGCCAATATTCTTGGAACCAATCTATCTGGAGCCCTTGATTCAAATTCAATGCGCTCATTTATCTCGCAGATCACCCTTGGTAAGTACATGTTTATTCAGTTGTGTCTGGCGCTCATAATTTCTTCAATTGTTTTTCGAATTCGTGCAGTTGCAGGTGCAAACGCGCTCTTACTTATAAGCATCGCAGCGCTGGTAGCCCCCATATTTGAAAGCCATTCCGCATCTAGTGGTTCACATGCACTTGCAATTGGTTCTTTAGTAGTTCACGTAGTTGCGATCTCTTTCTGGGTGGGTGGACTTTTTGCCATAACTTTCCTAAACCCAGCAGAACGAGCGATCGCGTTGCCTAGATTTAGCGCGCTAGCTTTATGGGCGGCAATCGCAGTTTCCGCTAGCGGCACCGCTAATGCATGGGCACGACTTAACTTCGAAGGCGCCTGGAGCTCAGATTACGCACGTGTTGTAATCGTTAAAGTTGCAATGACTGCAATCTTGATCGGCTTTGGATATTTAAATCGCCGCCATTTAAGCGGTTCGCTTTCCTTGGGCGCAAAGCAATTGACGCGTTTACTTTCGGTCGAGATTTTTATAATGGTTATTACTACTTTAGCTGGCTCAAAACTTTCAACTATGCAGCCACCGCTACGCGCGGAAAATTCGGTACTCGATCCTGGATTGGCTGTTGCCGGAATTGCAACACCACCGGCGCCCAATTTATGGCGATTGATCTCTCTTTATGATCCAGATGCGTTAATGATTGGCGTTTTGATTACTGCAGTTGCACTTTATATAAAGGGTGTTGTAACTCTTTCTCGCCGCGGAGATAAATGGCCAGTTGGTCGCACTGTTGCCTTTGCACTGGGCATTAGCGCAATTGATTATGCAACCAGTGGCGGTCTGGGCGTTTATGCAAAATTCTCTTTTGAATATCACATGCTCGCGCACATGCTTCTCGGAATGGTTGCGCCTATTGGAATTGTCTTGGGTGCACCAATTACTTTGGCTCTGCGCACATTGCCGCAAGGAAGAACCAGCGAAGAACGGGGCGTACGCGGAACGCTTATCGCACTACTGCATTCCAAACCTGCTGGAATATTTACCAATCCGGTTGTAATTCTGGCCTTCTTTGATGGATCGCTCTTTGTGCTTTATATGACTCCTTTATTTGGAAATATGATGCAATCGCATTTAGGGCATTTGGCAATGAATGTTCACTTCTTACTTGCTGGAATTCTTTTCTTCCATGTGATTATCGGAATTGATCCAAATCCACGAAAAGTTCCGCACCTTGTTCGAATCGTTATTCTCTTTGCCGCAATGAGTATTCACGCCTTCTTTGCTATTGCGTTAATCTCAACTTCAACCTTGCTTGATCAAGGTTATTTTCTTTCGTTACAAACCCCTTGGAATTTAGATCTGCTGGCTGACCAACATGCGGGTGGCTCAATTGCATGGGCGATGGGGGAGATTCCAATTTTGCTTGCGCTGGTTGCCACATTTATTCAATGGATGCGCGATGACACCCGCGAGACCAAACGAATCGATCGCAATGAAGCGCGGTTAGCCGCAATGGGTGAGCCTGACGAACTCGCTCAATACAATGCATACTTATCTACACTCGCAGCGCGAGATCAAGAGAAGGAATAAAAAGAGGCAGATAGCGATGAGTACCAATGACCTTTATGCACTTCCATCTGAGTACAACGATCTTCGCGAAAGCGTTCGCGCGCTAGCCGAAAATGAAATTGCTCCACATGCAGGTGCCGTTGATGAAGACCATCGCTATCCGCAAGAAGCCGCCGATGCTCTATTAAAAGCCGGCCTTAGCGCAGCGCATGTTCCAACTGAATTTGGTGGAGAAGGAGCTGATGCGCTTGCAACAGTGATCATCATCGAGGAAGTCGCACGAGTTTGCGGCTCATCATCACTTATTCCAGCAGTTAATAAACTTGGTTCATTGCCATTAATTCTTGGTGGAAGTAAAGAACAGAAAGAGAAATGGCTACCTCAGTTAGCTAAAGGTAAAGGTTTTTCATACTGTCTCTCTGAGTCAGAGGCCGGATCAGATGCATCTGCGCTAAAAACTAAAGCAGAGCTTAAAGATGGTTCGTGGGTAATTAACGGAAGCAAGAAATGGATTTCCAATGCGGGAGTTTCTGAGTTCTACACCGTAATTGCCCAGACAGATCCAAGTAAAGGTTCAAAAGGAATAACTGCATTTATCGTCGAGAAATCAGATCCCGGAATTTCTTTCGGTGCACCAGAGAAGAAGATGGGTTTTCGTGGTTCGCCAACTCGCGAGGTTTATTTTGACAATGTAACCATTGGAGATGATCGTCGCATCAGCGAAGTCGGTGCTGGTTTTGCACTTGCCATGGACACTTTGGATCACACTCGAATCACTATTGCGGCACAAGCTCTAGGCATTGCGCAAGGTGCGCTAGATGTGGCAACTAAGTATTCACACGAACGCAAACAATTCGGCAAAGAAATCTTTGATTTCCAAGGCGTGCAATTTATGTTGGCCGATATGGCTATGAATATCGAAGCTGCTCGTCAGTTAACTTACGCAGCGGCAGCGCGCAGCGAACGTGGCGATAAAGACTTGAAATTCTTCTCTGCAGCAAGCAAGACTTTTGCTAGTGATGTTGCAATGAAGGTAACGCAAGATGCCGTGCAGGTTCTTGGTGGCTACGGATACGTGTCTGACTATCCAGTTGAGCGCATGATGCGCGATGCCAAACTAACTCAGATTTACGAAGGCACCAATCAGATTCAGCGCATCGTTATGGCGCGAAACCTGCCGAATGGCTAATTAAATCGAAGGATTAAATCTGGAGTTGCCGCAGCGTTTAGCGGTGCATCAAAATCTTCGCGCGGTAGATCAACGCTAGAAATTTCATCTGGATGAATTAAGCCGATGCTCCATGCAGAAAGTTGCGGAAGCGCACGATCATAGAATCCGCCACCTTGTCCTAGGCGATATCCAGATCGATCGATACGAAGGGCTGGAACAACAACCAAATTTATTACTGCAAGATCGGTAAGCGCTGCTCCAACTGGTTCGAGAATCTCTTTCGATAACTTGCTTGGCGCTAGTTTGGTTTTATCTCCGCTCCAGCGAACCCAATCTAGTGATTTTCCATTTACTCGAGGCAGGTAAAGTTCTTTCCCGTTCTTTAGTAGCGCTTCATTTAACTCTTGAGTCTTTGGTTCATCGCCATATGAGATATAGCTAGCAATCACATTTGCTTTGGAAAACTCTAAAGAAGTCGCAAGGTATGAGAAAGAGTGATCTAGATATCTTTCGCGGCGTTCAAAGCGGTAACGAGTGCGAAGTTCGGCCTTCTCGCTGGCTGCACTCATCTAAATCCCCAATTATCGACCGCACTAGAAGTATTGTTTCCGATTATGGCAGACCGCACACGGGTAGATGAGTTTCTCTCCTCTCTTATTGCAATCTGTCGACCACTTGAAGCCTTCGATATGCCCTTGCTCGACGCACACGGTGCAACCTTGGCGGAAGATATTTATGCTGGCGAGAGACTGGTTTTAAAGTCAGGCTCGCGAATTCGTTCTACACAAATCGGTCTTGCTGCATCAATTGGCCGTGATCATCTTCCAACGCGTCCGCACCCACGTGTAGTTGTTCTCTCTGCCGGTCCAGATCTTGTTGAACCAGGAAAAGAGTTAAAAGATGGCGAAGAATTCGAAACTAATTCTTGGTTATTAACCACTGCCGTACGCGAAGTTGGGGCAGTTGCCTATCGCGTACACACGATTCCCGACGATGAGGCGCAACTTCAAGCAGTAATTGAAGACCAATTGGTTCGCGCAGATCTGATCATTATTAGCGGAGAACGTAAAGATGATTCATTTGATTTGATC
>WLLM01000055.1 GCA_009700715.1 Actinomycetota bacterium | reverse complement strand
TGTCTCAGCAGCTTTTTCAACTTCAGCTAACTGTGCAGGAGTTGGTTCGCCATCAACTTCGATCTCAAAGCGCTTTCCTTGGCGCACGCTCTTGGCAAAGTTAAATCCGAGACGTGGCAGTGCAGCAGATACGGCCACCCCCTGTGGGTCGAGGATCTCTGGCTTAAGCATTACATCAACCACGATCTTTGCCATCTTTATCTCCTTTTTGGAACTTGGTTTTAAAACTTGCTGCCGGTAATTCGAAAATACGCTTCTTCATATCGCGCTGCAGTTTTCTCGACGATTTCTGCCGGCAATTCTGGTGGTGGGCTCTTCTTGTCCCAGCCGCTTTGAGTAAGGAAATCTCTAACGAATTGTTTATCAAATGAGCCCTGTGCGCTACCCGGCCGCCAGGTTGATAACTCCCAGAAACGTGAAGAATCAGGCGTTAAAGCCTCATCTCCCAAGGTTATTACGCCTTTGGCGTCGCGGCCGAATTCAAATTTTGTATCAGCCAAGATGATGCCGCGGCTGCGCGCAAAGTCGGCAGCGGTTTCAAAGAGCGAAAGAGTTAAGTCGCGAAGCGCAGCGGCATCATCTGCACCGACAATCTCTGCCGCATGATCGAAGCCAATATTTATATCGTGATCGCCGATTTCTGCCTTCGTTGCTGGTGTAAAGATACTTTCGGGAAGTTCTGATCCATCAACTAGTCCGGCCGGCAGAGCGTTCCCGCAAACCGCTTGGTTGGTTTTGTATTCAGTCAAACCGCTGCCAGTTAGATAACCACGCGCCACACATTCGATTTCAAACATATCAAGTGGCTTAACAATTACTGCTCGATCAGCAACTTCATTTGGAACGTCGTCGCTGATGATGTGGTTAGGGACAATATCTTCAAGGAGTTCAAACCAGAATAAAGATAGCTGCGTCAGGATCGCGCCTTTATTTGGAATTGTTGTTGGAAGTACCCAATCGAATGCCGAGATGCGATCTGAAGCAACCAGCAAAATTTCGTTGGAGTCGTTCTTATAAAGATCGCGTACTTTTCCGGTGCGTAGGTGTTGCCAACCTTTGATAGTTGGTGCTGGCGGTGCGCCAGCTACGCCGAAGCCACTCACCGGATCGAGTGAGGTTTGTACTGCGCTGCGGCAGGGTGCGCGGAAGTAATCGCGTCGATGCGATCTACAACTCGAGCAATTTGTTGGCGAGCATCGCCAGTAAATTCAATTGGTTGGCTAATCAGCGCATCAAGTGCGGCACGATCTAGCGGCAAGCGATCATCAGCAGCGAGTGCCTCAAGCAAAGTGTTTGCTTTGCCTTCACGCATTAATAGCGCCGCTTTTACAGCGTGCTCTTTAATAACTTCGTGCGCAACTTCGCGACCAATGCCAGCTTTCACTGAAGCCATCAAGATCTTGGTGGTTGCTAAGAACGGTAGATAACGTTCGAGTTCTGCCGCGATTACTGCAGGGAAAGCGCCGAATTCGCTGAGCACGGTAAGCGTCGTTTCAAGCAGGCCATCGATGGCATAGAACGCATCCGGCAGAGCAACTCGGCGAACAACGCTGCAAGAAACATCGCCTTCATTCCATTGATCACCCGCAAGTTCAGAAACCATAGATGCATATCCGCGCAAAATCACGCTTAAGCCATTGATGCGTTCGCAAGAACGAGTATTCATCTTGTGTGGCATTGCAGATGAGCCAACTTGGCCAGCCTTAAATCCCTCGGTCACTAGCTCTGCGCCGGCCATCAAGCGAATCGAAGTTGCAAGCGAAGATGGACTTGCCGCTAATTGAACAAGTGTTGTGACAACGTCGTAATCAAAAGAACGTGGGTAGATCTGTCCGGTTGAATCAAGTACGCGGTTGAAACCTAGATCATTTGCGATCGCTAGTTCGAGGCTGTGGTGCGCTTTCGAAGAACCGAGTAGATCGATTGAATCTTGAGATGTTCCAACTGGACCTTTGATGCCGCGCATTGGGTAACGATCTTGCAGCGATACTAAACGTTCGTAAGCAAAGAGCAGTTCTTCAGCAGCAGATGCAAAACGCTTTCCGAGAGTTGTGATCTGTGCTGGCACATTGTGTGAACGACCAGCGATTGCTTGATCGGAATACTGAGCTGCTTTATCGGCAAGCTGTGCCAAAACTGCCACAACTTTGTCATGCACGATGGCTAGACCGTTCTTGATTTGCAGCGCTTCAATATTTTCAGTTAAGTCACGGCTAGTCATGCCGGCATGAATGGCTTCGTGGCCAGCAAGTGCGTTGTACTCTTCGATGCGAGCTTTAACATCGTGACGAGTCTGCTTTTCGCGCGCATCGATAGATGCCAAATCAACTTTATTTATAACCTTTTCGTAATCCGCGATTACTGAATCGGGAATTGCATGGCCAAGCTTGTTTTGGGTACATGCAACTGCAAGCCATAAACGGCGCTCGGCGATGATTTTCTCTTCAGGTGAGAAGATGGCGCGCATTGCAGATGATGCATAACGATCAGCAAGGACGCTCACTGGCTTATTCTCCCCCATTTAATTGCCCTTCTCAGCGACCGACGCATTGAGAGCGATATCGCTGCGATAGAAAGAGCCTTCGAGTTCAATCTGTGAGATTGCTCGGTATGCACGATCTCGGGCTTCGGTTAGATCAGATCCCAAACCGGTCACCGTTACGACGCGGCCGCCGCTAGAAACCAGGCCATTTGCGCTTTGCTTAGTGCCGGCGTGGAAAACCTGAGTCTTTGCGATTGCTGGAATATTTGAAATCACAACATTGGTCTTAGGCGATTCGGGATATCCCTGCGCTGCAAGTACGACTGTCACTGCGCTTTCGTCGCGCCAATTTAAAACAACATCATCTAAAGAATCCGTTGCAGCTTTGTAAAGCAAGGTTGCCAGCGGTGTTGCAAGTCGCGGAATCAACACTTGTGTTTCCGGATCACCAAAGCGCGCATTGAATTCGATTACTCGTAATCCGTGATCAGTTAAAGCTAAACCGGCATATAGAAGTCCAACAAATGGTGTGCCGCGTGCAGCCATTTCAGCGATCATCGGCGCTAAGACTTTCTCGTAAGTTTCTTCAACGATCTCATCCGGTGCCCACGGAAGCGGTGAGTATGCGCCCATGCCACCGGTGTTAGGTCCTTCATCGCGATCGTAAGCACGTTTGAAATCTTGCGCTGGTTGCATCGGCAAAATATTGCGCCCGTCAGATATACCAAATAAAGAAATCTCTGGGCCATTTAGAAACTCTTCAATAACTACGCGCTTACATGCAAGTGCATGTTCTAAAGCTTTGGCACGATCATCGGTTACGACAACGCCTTTCCCTGCGGCCAGGCCATCATCTTTAACAACATATGGCGCACCAAAGGAATCCAGCGCGCTTTCAATTTCTGCTTGAGTTTCGCAGGTAAAGCTGCGCGCAGTTGGAACGCCCGCATCACGCATTACGCCCTTTGCAAAATGCTTTGAACCTTCGAGTTGTGCAGCGGCCTTAGATGGCCCAAAGACAGCCAAACCCGCTGTCCGCAGCGCATCGGCAGCTCCATTTACCAGTGGAACTTCTGGGCCGATAACTACTAGATCAACAGCCAATTTTTTTGCGAGTTCAACGATTGCGTTGTTATCGGTAATTGCAAGTGAATGAAGCGTTGCGATTTCTGCAATACCCGGATTTCCAGGTGCGCAATGAAGTTCGGTACAACTTGGATCTGCTTGTAACCCTAGTGCGAGTGCGTGTTCACGACCGCCGCTTCCGACTAGGAGGATTTTCATGGTTTAGATGAAATCCTTCACGACAATTGTTTGGTCGCGACCCGGCCCGACGCCGATTGCGCTCATCGGCGCACCCGAAATCTTTTCGAGGAAGGCGATGTAATCCTGTGCGTTCTTTGGCAGATCGCTGATCTTGCGTGCACCTGAAATATCTTCAGTCCAACCTGGCAAGTTTTCGTAAATTGGCTTTGCGTGGTGGAAATCAGATTGTGAAGCTGGAAGTTCTTCTACGCGCTTGCCATCAATTTCGTAAGCAACGCAGACTGGAATTTCTTTCCAACCAGTTAGCACATCAAGCTTAGTTAAGAAGAAATCAGTTAATCCGTTTACACGAACTGCATAACGCGCAATAGGTGCGTCATACCAACCGCAACGACGGGCACGACCCGTTGTTACACCGATTTCGCCGCCGATAGTGCGCAACTTTTCGCCATCTTCATCGAAGAGTTCAGTTGGGAATGGGCCAGAGCCAACGCGAGTTGTGTAGGCCTTAACGATTCCGATTACGCGATCAATCTTGGTTGGTCCGATTCCGGAACCTGTGCAAGCACCACCTGCAGTTGGGTTTGATGAGGTAACGAATGGATAAGTACCGTGATCGACATCGAGCAACGTGCCCTGTGAACCTTCAAGTAATACGCGCTTTCCGGCCTTTAAAGCTTGGTCTAGCAGCAGAACAGTGTCTGCAACGTATGGCCGCAAGATTTCGGCGTATTCGAGATATTCGTTTAGGACTTCATCAACTTCGATGTTCTTGCGGTTGAAGACCTTGATAAGAACTTGGTTCTTATCGCGAAGTGCACCTTCGATCTTCTGGCGCAAGATAGATGGATCAAAGAGATCTTGTACACGAATACCGATGCGATTGATCTTGTCAGCGTAAGCCGGACCAATTCCGCGACCAGTTGTACCAATCTTTGATTTACCTAAGAAGCGCTCTGAAACTTTATCGATAGTGCGGTGATACGGCGTAATCAAGTGCGCGTTAGTTGAGATAACTAACTTCGAGCAATCGATTCCGCGTTCTGTTAAACCGCGAATTTCTTCAAGAAGAACACCTGGATCAATCACAACGCCATTGCCGATTACTGGAACAACATTGGGACTCAAGATTCCGGATGGAAGTAAGTGAAGTGCGTACTTTTGATCTCCGATAACTACGGTGTGGCCCGCGTTGTTGCCGCCCTGATAGCGAACGACATAATCAACGCGGTCACCGAGAATATCTGTGGCTTTACCCTTGCCTTCGTCGCCCCATTGAGCTCCGAGCAAAACTAACGCTGGCATGGCAAAACCTCTCCGCAGGTGTTAACGATTATTTATTTACTTCTTGAGTGATGTGCCGGTTGAGCGAAGGTCTTCGCAAGCATGTGCAACGCGAGCTGCCATTCCTGCTTCTGCAGCCTTACCCCACGCACGTGGATCGTAAGCCTTCTTATTTCCAACTTCACCATCGATCTTAAGAACGCCGTCGTAGTTCTTGAACATGTGCTCAACAACTGGACGTGTAAATGCGTACTGAGTATCGGTATCGATATTCATCTTAATTACGCCGTAATCAAGTGAGTCGCGAATTTCTGAAAGAAGTGAGCCTGAACCACCGTGGAATACGAGATCCATTGGCTTACTTCCTGCGGCAAGGCCCTTCTTTGCAACAACTGCATCTTGAAGAGTCTGCAAAATCTTTGGCTGCAAGACAACATTGCCTGGCTTGTAAACGCCGTGGACGTTACCGAATGTTGCAGCAACCATGTAGCGACCGCGTTCTCCGAGACCAAGAGTTTCAATGGTCATCAACGCATCTTCAGGTGTTGAGTACAACTTGGCATCATGCTTTGCTTCAACGCCATCTTCTTCGCCACCGACAACGCCGATTTCGATTTCAAGGATTGTGCGAGCTGCAACAGACTTAGTTAGAAGTTCATCTGCAATTTTCATATTTTCAGTCATATCAACTGCTGAGCCATCCCACATGTGTGAGTTGAAGAGTGGCGCTTGACCGTTCTTGATGCGCTGTGCGCCGATTTCAAGAAGTGGACGCATGTAGCCATCTAGCTTTTCTGCTGGGCAGTGATCTGTGTGAATTGCAATGTTTACGTTGTAGTTCTTTGCAACAACATGTGCGAACTCGGCGAGCGCAACTGCGCCATCGACCATGTTCTTTACAGTTGAGCCGGATGCGTATTCCGC
>WLLM01000054.1 GCA_009700715.1 Actinomycetota bacterium | reverse complement strand
GTACAACTTTGGTTCCTTGATCGCGAGCCAAATCTCCGCGGATAGTTCCGGGATCTGCAATTGTTGGATCTGTAACTCCTGCGATCGAACGGAATCCTTCGATTACGCGATTGCCTTCAGCAACAATTGCAACGATTGGACCTGACATCATGAACTCAACAAGTGGTTCGAAGAATGGTTTGCCTTGGTGTTCTGCGTAGTGACGTTCAAGAAGTGCGCGATCAGCCTGCATCATCTTTAGATCTACAACAACATAACCTTTACGTTCGATACGAGAAATTACTTCGCCCACGAGTTGGCGACGTACGCCATCAGGCTTAACCAGGATCAGGGTCTTTTCGGTGCTCACTTGCTCAGTCTATTAGGCATCTGGGGTTGCCCGCTCCACAGGGTTTTCGCCCTACTTTTCTGAAGGTTTCCTGTCAGCGGGGTTACCTTGCGCCAGTAGGGCGGCGCGAGCGGCCTCACCCTTGCGACCGATAATTATTGCTGCGACCCATAAACCCATAAAGAGAATGTTGATTATCGCCATAGATGGAACGACGAAGCTATATGCCGTCATCGCTAGTTGTAGAAGTGAACCCAAGATCCAACCTGAACGTTTCTTGAGTAATCGAATCGCATAGATCATCAAGAACATGACAACTGCGCCGTAGATAATCACTGAGGAATCGTGTTGATCTTTGGCAAGCAGCATCGCAAAACCCATAATGAGAAATTCCATAGAAAGTACTGCAGATCCAAGAACTCGCATTATTTGTCTTCCGCCACAGGTGCTTTTGCGTATCTCTTTCTAACCGCTGATCTGGCTTCTCCAACAGTTACAACTGAACCAGTTATCAATATCGCAAGAGATTCATCGCTAAGCGGACGAATCGAATCCTTGATCGCTTTTTCAATGGCATCGGCAAGGCTTGGCTGAGCAAAGACTCGGTCGGCGCCAAATACCTGACTTGCCAGTTTTTCTAAGTCAACTACTGACATTGAGCGTGGTGATGAATTAGTTGTAACGATTACTTGGTTCATAACAGGTTCTAGCGCTTGCAAAATTCCGAGAGCATCTTTATCGGCCATCAAGGCGACGATTCCAGTTACATCATCAAAGGTAAATTCACTTTGAATAGTTTCGGCGATCGCCTTAGCGCCATGGGGATTATGAGCTGCATCCAAGATGATTGTTGGATCGCGATGGATGATTTCGCATCTTCCTGGCGAAGTCACATTTGCAAAACCTGCGCGTACTGCATCGATATCTAGATCTTGTTCTCCGAAGAATGCTTCTACCGCAATTAACGCTGCTGCAGCATTCGAAGCTTGGTGCTTTCCATGAAGCGGCAAAAAGATTTCGTCGTAATGGCCACGTAACCCGGTAACAGAAATTAACTGTCCGCCGACTGCAACTGCGCGAGAATCGATCGAATATTCCAAGCCCTCGCGAGCCACATCTGCACCAACTTCAGCCGCTCTACGCAAAAGTTCGACCGCAGCTTCAGGCTCTTGCTGGGCAAGCACAACGAAGCCTTGCTCCTTAATGATTCCGGCTTTGGTTGCCGCAATCTCAGTGATTGTCTCTCCCAAATATTCAGTATGGTCTAAGCCGATAGGCATGATTACAGAAACATCTGCATCGACCACGTTGGTGGCATCCCATTCGCCGCCCATTCCGACTTCAATTACGCCGACATCGATTGGGTGTTCTGCAAAGGCTGCGAAAGCAAGCGCCGTGATCGCTTCGAAGAAAGAGATCGGGTTATCAAATTTGGTGTCCATCAAATCTAAGTAAGCGCTTATATCGTTAAAGGAGAAGATTAATTCTTTGGCATCAATTGGTTGGCCGTTGATGCAGATACGTTCTAAATAACTTTCTAGGTGTGGGCTTGTAAAACGTCCGGTACGCAGACCCATTTCGAATAGCAAAGAATCAATCATGCGTGAAGTAGTGGTCTTACCGTTTGTGCCACCAACATGAATTGTTGGATAGGTAAGTTGTGGTGAACCAAGCATGTCTACAAGCGCTGAAATTCTTTCTAAAGTTGGAGCAATTCTATTTTCAGGCCAGCGCGCAAGAAGCGCTTTTTCGATTGCGTCTATACGCGCCTGATCATCTGGATTTATATTGTTCATAAATTTAATTTACTTAAGTGCAGCGAGTGCGGCGGTAATGCGTTCGATATCCGCGGTCGTCTTTTCTAAGCGCTCTTTAATCTCGACAACTACATCGGCAGGAGCTTTAGCCATAAAGCCGGCGTTACCCAATTTAACTTCAGCGGTCTGTAAATCCTTTTTGGCAGCAGCTAAATCTTTTTCTAAACGTGATCGTTCTGCAACAACATCGATTGATCCAGTCAGATCTAATTCGATCTTTACCCCACCAATTTCAAGTGCAGCTGACGGCGTGAACTCTTTATCTTCGAGCTTTAGCAAGAAGCGAAGTGCACTGGAATATTCGAGAACATCGGCAGCGCCTGTGAAGCGGCCAGGAACTTTCTGCGAAGGCTTTAGGCCTTGATCGTTGCGGAAGCGACGAACCTCGGTGACAACCTCTTGAAGAGTTGCAACCAGTTTCTCTGACTTCTTATCAACGTGAGCGCTCTCTGCCTTTGGCCATTCGGCAACAACCAGAGATTCTCCCCCGGTCAGCGTGCACCAGAGTTCTTCGGTAATAAATGGCATTACTGGGTGAAGCGCACGTAAAAGTTGGTCTAGAACATGGCCGAGCACTCGTTGAGAATTTTCCTTATTTTCTGAGGCGAAGGTTTCTTTAGAAAGTTCTAGGTACCAATCGCAGAGATCGTCCCAGGCGAAGTGATAAAGCGTTTCGCAGGCGCGCGCGAATTCATAACCTTCGAGAAGCGAATCAACATCGCGCAGTGTCTCGCTGAGGCGAGAAAGAATCCAACGATCAATCGCATTTAGATCAGATGTAGCCGGTAGCGATCCATTTACATTTGCACCGTTCATCATCGCAAAGCGGGTTGCATTCCAGAGTTTAGTTGCAAAGTTTCGTGAGCCGCCGATCCAGTCTTCGGCTAACGCTTGGTCGGTACCTGGATTTGCACCACGAGCCAAAGTAAAGCGAAGCGCATCTGCGCCGTATTTATCCATGAATTCAATTGGATCGATAACATTTCCGCGGCTCTTCGACATCTTCTTGCCGAATTGATCGCGCACAAGTCCGTGCAACATGATCGTCTTAAATGGAGCAACGCCATCCATAGCGAAGGTAGACATCATCATCATGCGAACAACCCAGAAGAAGAGAATGTCGTAACCAGTTACGAGAACGCTAGTTGGGTAGAACTTTGCTAGATCGGCTGTCTTTTCTGGCCAACCGAATGTAGAAAATGCCCATTGGCCTGAAGAGAACCAAGTATCAAGTACATCAGGATCTTGCGTCCAACCTGCAGGAGCAGTTTCATCCGGACCGACAACTTCTACTTCACCATTTGGTCCATACCAAACTGGAATGCGATGTCCCCACCAAAGTTGGCGAGAGATACACCAGTCATGCATGTTATCTACCCACTCGAAGTAGCGAGGAGCAAGTGCTTCTGGTTCGATCTTTACTTCACCTTTTCGCACGGCATCGGCTGAAGCTTTAGCAAGTGGTGAAACCTTTACAAACCATTGCTTAGATAAACGTGGCTCAACTGTTGTATCGCAACGTGAACAATGTCCAACTGCGTGAATATATGGACGCTTTTCCGCGACTACGCGACCCATCTCCTTAAGTTTTGCAACAACGGCAACGCGCGCATCAAAGCGATCCATGCCATCAAATTCTGTTCCGGTGCCATCCATTACGCCGTGTTCGTTCATGATTACGACGAATGGAACGTTGTGGCGCACGGCCATTTCAAAGTCATTAGGGTCGTGAGCCGCAGTTACCTTAACTGCACCAGTTCCAAAATCCATTTCAACTAATTCGTCAGCGATGATCGGAATCATGCGGTCAACCAGCGGCAAGAGAACTTCAGTACCGATCATGTGCTTATAACGAGGGTCATCAGGGTGAACCGCAACCGCGCCATCGCCGAGCATCGTTTCCGCACGAGTTGTTGCAACAACGATTGATTGCTCGCCTTCGCCGTAACGAATCTGCACGAACTCGCCAGCATCATCTTGGTGATCAACTTCGATATCTGACAGCGCTGTTAAACAACGTGGGCACCAGTTGATGATGCGCTCTGCGCGATAAATAAGACCAGCATCGTGCATCTTCTTAAAGATAGAAATAACCGCTTTGGACATTCCTTCGTCCATAGTGAAACGCTCACGAGACCAGTCAACGCTGGCGCCAAGACGTTTCATCTGATCAAGAATTGCTCCGCCGGATTCGGCTTTCCATTCCCAAACTTTCTTGACGAAATCTTCGCGTCCTAAATCGTGGCGAGATAAACCTTTAGCGGCTAATTGTTTTTCAACAACGTTCTGCGTTGCGATACCGGCGTGATCCATTCCGGGCAGCCAGAGAACTTCGTAACCCTTCATGCGCTTCATGCGTGAAAGACAATCTTGAAGTGTTTGATCTAGAGCGTGGCCAATATGCAGAACGCCGGTGACGTTTGGTGGTGGAAGAACAATTGTGAAGGCTTCCTTTGAAGATGAAGCATCTGCCGTGAAGTATTCAGCTTTAAGCCATTTCGAATACAGGCTGGACTCAATATCGGCCGGATTAAAGGTCGATGCGAGTTCTTTGCCAGATGGCGAGCTTGAAGACATAGAGCGCAGTCTAGATTATGCGCTCTTCTCCTCTGTACCTTTTTCGCGACGTGCGGCGCGCTTTGGAATATCGCCAGTACGCGCAACCAGGGTTGGAGCAGCGTTCTCAACGATGCATTCCTTATTAATGATCACCTTCGCGATATCGCTGCGACTTGGTACGTCGTACATCACAGAGAGAAGGACTGATTCCATGATCGCGCGAAGTCCGCGCGCACCGGTTCCGCGATTTAGCGCTAGATCTGCAATTGCATCGAGTGATTCAGGCGTGAATTCAAGCTCGACATCATCGAGGCTAAAGAGGCGCTGATATTGCTTGACCAAAGCGTTCTTTGGCTCTGTAAGGATCTGCATAAGCGCAGGCTTATCAAGATTTTCAACGCTGGTAAGAACCGGTAAACGACCAATGAATTCAGGAATCATTCCGAACTTCAAAAGATCTTCTGGCATTACATCCGAGAAAATATCTTTACGGTTCTTATCTGCCGCTTCTTGCAGAGTTGCATTGAAGCCAACGCCGGCTTTTCCGCTGCGGGCTTCGATAATTTTATCTAGACCAGCGAATGCTCCACCTACGATAAAGAGAACATTGGTTGTATCGAGTTGGATAAATTCTTGATGTGGGTGCTTACGGCCACCTTGAGGTGGAACTGATGCGACTGTACCTTCGAGAATTTTAAGAAGTGCTTGCTGAACGCCTTCGCCAGATACGTCGCGAGTAATTGAAGGGTTTTCTGATTTACGAGCTACCTTGTCGATTTCATCTATGTAGATGATTCCAGTTTCAGCTTTCTTCACATCGTAATCAGCCGCCTGTAAAAGTTTAAGCAAAATGTTTTCAACATCTTCACCGACATAACCAGCCTCAGTAAGCGCTGTTGCATCTGCAATTGCAAAAGGAACATTTAGCATGCGCGCCAAAGTTTGCGCCATAAGAGTCTTGCCACATCCAGTTGGACCGAGCAACAAGATATTTGATTTGGCGAGTTCTACGCCATCTTCACCCTTTGCTTCTCCGGATTGCACGCGCTTGTAATGGTTGTAAACGGCAACCGCCAAAGATTTCTTTGCGCGATCTTGTCCGATTACATATTGATCTAGAAATTCAAAGATTGCCTGTGGCTTAGGAAGTTCTGTTAAGCCAAGCGTGGTGGCTTCTGCGAGTTCTTCAACGATGATCTCGTTACAGAGTTCGATACATTCGTCACAGATATAAACGCCAGGACCGGCAATTAACTTCTT
>WLLM01000053.1 GCA_009700715.1 Actinomycetota bacterium | reverse complement strand
TTTACATCGTGGACTGGAGTCAGATGAGCGGCCTGAAGATCAAGTGCGATCAGATCGGCTTCTTTCCCGATCTCGATACTACCAACGCGATCACCAAGTCCAACTGCATGTGCAGCCTCGATAGTCGCGGCGCGAACTATCGAAGTTAGATCAACATCAGCGGGGGAGTTACGAAGAGCAACCACGTGAGCTGCCATACGCATTACCGAGAACATATCTAAATCATTTGATGAGGAACAAGAATCAGTACCGAGTCCGACTTTAATTCCCGCCTTACGCATATCGTTAAAGCGCGCCAAACCTGAACCAAGTTTTAAATTACTGCCGGGACAGTGGCCAACAGATGTGCCTTTATTTGCTGCGATCACCATATCTGAATCAGATAGATGCACGCCGTGGCCGAAGATAGTTGGAACATCCAGAATGCCGGTATCGCGACAGACTTCAGTTGGAGTCTTGCCGTAACGACTTTGAACATCTTGGTTCTCGGCTTCGGTTTCAGAGACATGTAAGTGGATTCGCGCATCGAGTTCTTTAGCTATCGCCGCTACCTGCGTTAAGTTTTCTGGTGAATCTGTATAAGTCGAATGCGGCATCAAGTAAGTCGGAATATAAGGTCCGCCAATTTCGGCAAGAACTGCCTTCCACTGATGCGCGCGTTCGATGCGTTGCTCCCATTGCAGGCCGTCAAGACCTGGGAAATCAAAGAAGATCGGCCCTGCTATATGGCGCAGACCAACGCGCACTGCGCCACGATGGGTTGCAGCAGGATTTAAATACATATCCATTGTGGTTGTTGTGCCAGATAACAAAGCTTCGAGCGCACCGAGTTCGGTACCGAGCTCGCAAGTTGGCTCGTCCATGATCGCACCTTCTGCAGCCCAGACTCGTTCGAGAAAACCTTGCAGGTTTACGCCTTCAGCCCAACCGCGCAGCAGCGACATTCCTAAATGAGTGTGGCTATTAATTAAGCCAGGTGCAATTAACTTTCCGGTTGCATCATAAGTTTTAGTAGCAGCAGGTTTATCTGTGCCGATATATGCGATCTTGCCGCCTTTGATACCGATAGAGATATTTTCTAGGATCTCATCTTTTCCGTTAGAAGTTACGGCATAACGGGCGCTGGTGATTAAGAGATCCATTGTTAATTTCTCCAACTAAGAAGCCAGAATTTTTATTGCACCATCGATAATTGTGATGACATTTCCAGCGCAGCCCTTGATAACTTCACCGACGCCTTCGTGGCTGATCTCTTCATCTGAAAGTCCAGCTGCTGGGTTGGCAACCGCTGCAATTGCGGCGTAGCGAAGCCCTGCTTCACGAGCCAAAGTTGCTTCAGGCACGCCCGTCATTCCAACAACGGTTACGCCCATTGCTGCACACATGCGAATTTCGGCAGGAGATTCAAAGCGAGGACCGTTAAAGACGGCGTAGATTCCGCCTTCATGCAACTTAATATCAGCGCTCTTTGCAGATGCTGCTAAAGCTTTTTGAATAGCTTTGTCGTAAATGTAAGTCATATCTATATGTTGCACGCCGCCTTCTTGCACACCATCAAAAAAGGTATCGGCGCGACCATGAGTGAAATCAATAAAGTCATCAACTAATTGCAGCGCACCTGGTCCGAGGTTCTTATCAACTCCGCCGACTACGTTTACTCCGATAACCAGTTCTGCTCCCCAATTTTTGAGAGCTTGAATATTTGCGCGATAGTTAACTTGGCTTGGCGGAACTGTGTGGTTAACGCCGTGGCGAGTAAGGAAGGCAACTTCTGCACCATGCCACTTGCCTGTTGTAATTACCGCTTGACCGTAAGCCGTTTCAACAGTTGTAGGGGACTGGCCTGCAAGTGCTGGCAGGTTATAAAAACCGGTACCTGCAATTATTGCGATTTTCAATTTACTTACTCCTTTAGACCTGCCATTAAACGTCCAATGTAGTTGCGATCTGCATCCTTGGATTCAACAATTGCCACGATCTTTCCATCAGACATAACCGCAATACGGTCGGAGAGTGAAAGAATTTCATCGAGTTCGGCAGAAACCAAGAGAACGCCAGCGCCGTTATCACGCGCTGAGATCAACTGGTTATGGATAAATTCGATGGAACCAACATCCACGCCGCGAGTTGGCTGTGCTGCAACAAGAACTGGAAGTTCTTCGCTGAGTTCGCGCGCAACGACAACTTTCTGCTTATTTCCACCAGATAGCGATCCTGCGGTGTTAAAGGCAGAAGGTGTACGAATATCAAATTTCTCAACGAGTTTGTCCGCGTTCTTGGCGACTTCACCAAGATTACGGATCCAACCCTTTGCAAATGGCTCTTGATCAAATTGGTTTAGCACCAAGTTATCGGCGATGGTGTAGTTGGCAACCAAGCCATGCTTTTCACGATCTTCTGGGATATGTGAAATACCGGCTTCATGAACTGCATGTGGCGCCATATCTTTTGTAGCAACGCCATTGATTAGGACGTTGCCGGTTTCGCGATGGCGCATTCCACAGATCGCTTCGACGAGTTCGCGTTGTCCGTTACCTTCAACGCCGGCAACTCCCAGGATTTCTCCCTTATGAAGAGTTAAATCAACGCCCTTAACTGACATGATCTTGCGATCATCGCGCACTTCTAAGCCCTTAACTTCAAGAACTACTCCGCCGCGCTTTGCTTCGGTGCGATTGACCTGAAGTACAACTGAGCGACCAACCATCATCTGGGCAAGCCCAGCCTCATCGGTTTCTTTAGGAGAAGTTGTTCCGACCAGCTTTCCACCGCGCAGAACAACTACGCGATCAGCAACTGCCATAACTTCATGGAGTTTGTGGGTAATCAAAACAACGCCTACGCCAGATTTAGCAAGGTTACGAATAACTTGGATCAGCTCATCGATTTCCTGAGGAGTAAGAACCGCTGTTGGTTCATCGAGGATGAGCAGCTTTACATCTTTGCGCAGCGCCTTAAGGATTTCCACGCGTTGCTGCATTCCAACTGGTAGATCTTCAATGACTGCATCGGGATCTACTTCTAGGCCATAACGCTTGGAGAGGGTAATGATTTCCTCACGCGCTGATTTCTGATTGATAAATAAGCCGCGCTTTGGTTCATCTCCGAGGATCAAGTTCTCGGCAACGGTCATAACTGGCACCAATTGGAAGTGCTGGTGAACCATACCTACACCACGTGAAATAACACCGGCGGTATCACCAAAGACAATTGGAGTTCCACCGATCTTTATTTCACCGGAGTCAGGCTTGATCAAACCGAATACCGCTTTAAGAAGCGTTGATTTGCCCGCGCCATTTTCACCAAGGAGTGCAACAACTTCGCCGGCGTTAACGGTTAGTGAAACATTGTCGTTAGCGATGACTCCTGGATATCGCTTGGTGATGCCATTTACTTCTAGAAGAGCGCTCATTATGCCTGTCCCTTCTCATACGGTTGTCCTTCGGCAGCTGGTGGACGCACCTTTCCAGCAGAGATTGTTAGTACAACGATTGTCATGATGTATGGAAGCGCTGCAGTAAATTGTGAAGGAATATTTACAACTTGATCGATCATCAATTGATTTGCATACGCTTGGGCCAAACCGAAGAAGAGCGCGGCGCCGAGTGCGCCAAGTGGGTTCCAGCGACCGAAGATCATCAAGGCAAGTGCGGTAAAACCTTTACCTGCAGTAAAGCCACGTTCAAATGAACCGACAAGTTCAAGGCTTAGGTAAGCGCCAGCAAGTGCACCGATCGCACCTGCGATGGTTACATTTATATAGCGAAGGCGCGCTACAGATACACCAGCGGTGTCAGCACTTGATGGATGCTCACCAACTGCGCGTGAACGTAAACCCCAAGGCGTGTGATAAATCGCTACGTAGAGCGTCAAGATAACTGCCAAGCCTAGGAAGGTAAGTGGGCCATGGATAAAGAGAACTGGGCCAAAGAATGGAATCTTTGAAAGCCCTGGAACTTCGATGGCTTGGAAGACGTTTGGAATTGTCTTTCCTTGTACATAAAGGAATGAGGTAAGACCGGTAGCCAGAATATTGAGAATGGTTCCGGCGATGATCTGATCCATGCGCCATGAGACCGCCATTAGCGCAAGGAGTAATCCCATGATTGAACCAGTCAAGATCGCGGCAAAGAGCCCGATCATAATATTTTGAGTAAGAGAGGAAACGAAGAAGGCTACGAATGCTGATAACAACATCGTTCCTTCGATTCCAATATTTACGATACCAGTGCGTTCGCACATGATTCCGACCATTGCCGCAAGCGCCAGCGGAAGTGCGAATGCGGTGCCCGTGGCGTAAACAGAGGTAGTGATGTCGCCATCTCGTGTGTAAAAGAATAAGGTTGCAAGAAATGCAATCAAGAAGTAACCATTGCGTTTAGAAAGTAACTTCATCTTAGTTACCCCATCCGCTAGTCATCGATTTATTTGAATTGTTCTTAAAGAAGCGCGTAATAAGAGGTGCTGTAACCAGCAACAAGATCAACGCCATTAAGAGATCTACGAGCTCAGGAGCAACTCCTGAATCGAATTGCATATTGGCAGCACCGGCGCGCATGCCACCGATCAAAATCGCGCCCGGAATAATTCCGAGAGGGTGTACGCGACCCAGAAGTGCGATCGTGATTCCGTCAAAGCCCAGACCTAAGTTAAAGGCGGGCGCATATCGGTAGGTGATACCGAGAGTTTCAACTGCGCCACCAAGACCTGCGATCGCACCTGAAATCAACATTGCAGAGATAACCGTCTTCTTAACAGAGATACCTGCATACCAAGCAGCGTGGCGGTTGCGACCAACTGTTTCGATACGGAATCCGCTGGTAGTGCGACCGAGAATCCACCAGATTAAGAGCGCAAGTGCGACAGCGATAAAGAAGCCAAGCGGTAGGTGCGAGTAAATCGGCATCTTGGCACTTGGCAAAATTTCAGAGGTACGAGTTAAGAATTGATCTGGTTCGCGAAGTTGGTGAGAAGCTAAATAATCAGCGATAGCCATAACGATGCTGTTAAGCATGATCGTTGTAATAACTTCGTGCACTCCGCGATAAGCCTTTAGAAATCCTGAGATACCAGCAACTATCGAACCAAAGAATGCGCCAGCAATTAGCGCAATTGGAATGTGGATGTAGCCAGGTAGTCCATCGAATGTAACGCCAGCCCAAGCGGCAGCAAGAGCGCCCGAAAGTAATTGACCTTGCGCGCCGATATTAAAGAGACCTGCGCGTAAACCAACCGCAACTGCAAGACCGCTTAGGACTAGGGGAGTTGATTTACCTAAAGTCAGACCGATTCCTTCGAGCGAACCGAAGGCGGTTTTAAATAGCGACTTGTATGCGGTGATTGGATTAGAACCCTGCAATTTAATAAGAATTGCAGCGATGAACATTGCGACAAGAACAGCAATGATTGGGATTAACCAAGAACCAACATCAAAACTCTTGACTGGCTTGGATTTAGATTCAGTGACGACTTTCGTATCGCTCATAATTGGCTATCCTATTAGATTTTTCAAATAATGAAAGAGGAGAAAAAAGCGCAAAAAAGAAAGAGCGGGTGCGTTTTCACGCACCCGCTCTTTACTAACTTTTAAAGGTTTAAATTAACCTTTGAAGCCAGTTGAGATTGAACCAGCAAGAATGCCAGTTGTTGTCTTCTTCAAACGAACCTTAACTGCTGCAGGAACCTTTGAATCTAGATCGTGGAATGGTGAGAGACCAACTTGACCTGTGTAGTTTCCACCCTTGATTGTTCCGGCCTTAGCCTGAGCAACAAGTGTTGAAACTCCAAGTGAAAGCTTCTTCTCAGCAGAAGTTACGATGCAAGACTTTGCTTCAGGAACTGTGTAGTACTGATCAGTGTCAACACCGATGCAGAGTGCGCCAGCCTTCTGTGCAACCTTGCCTAGAGCACCGTTACCAGTTGATCCACCCGCACCGAAGATAATGTCATATCCCTGTGTAAGTAGCTGGTTAGCAGTTGTTGCACCCCAT